>JANXXK010000284.1 GCA_025350685.1 Alphaproteobacteria bacterium
CGCAAACTGCCATCCTAGATCGTCGGATCGATCCGCCGAAAAAGGCAGAACGGCAATTGAGGGCTTGTCGCTTAGCGCCTTCCGCGACGCAGTCACGGGCTGTCGCTTCCCGCCGGTTTTCGCATCGAGCAACAGACCGGCCGCCGCGATGACCGACTGAGCGCCTTCGCCGCGCGCTACGTCTGCAATGTCGAGCGACTGGGTTCCCACCTTGCCGAACGCTCGATGCGGCCGACTTCCCACTCCGCATTGGACCGTTCCGAGGCCCGCCTCGCCGCCCTCGAGCGCCTATCCGAGGAACCGTGGCTCTCGGACGATCGGCGCAAAGTGATCGCCAACCTGGTCCGCGCCCAAGCCGCGATCGTAGCCGCCCGGCGCACCGTCCTGGCCGGCCAAAACTGACCCCCGAAGATCGCCCCCCTCTCCCGGCTTGGCATAGCGCGACATAGCCAAGCCCGGCGATCGCCGCGGGTCGGCCACGGTAGAGCTCGGCCGGACGCCGTCCGCCCGCTTGACCCCGATCGTGGTCTCCCCCACGACGATCATCATGCCAGAGACCCCAGAGATGCACGGCCCCGTCGTTCCGCCCGCCTCAGGGCGCGCGCCACGCTCGATGGTCATCCTGCTCCACGGATACGGTTCGAGCGGGGAAGATCTGATCGGACTGGTTCCCTATTGGCGCAGCGCTTTGCCCGACACGGTGTTCCTCTCGCCGAACGCTCCACAGCCCTGCCCCGGCGCGCCTGGCGGCTTCCAGTGGTGGCCCTTGACGAGCCTCAGTCCCCAAGCGCGCGCGACCGGCGTTCGTGAGGCTGCGCCGGCGCTCAACAGCTATATCGACCACCAGCTTGCCCAACATGGCTTGGCAGAGGACGAGCTCGCGCTGGTCGGCTTCAGCCAGGGAACGATGGCGGCGCTACACATCGGCCCGCGACGGGAGCGTCAGCTGGCCGGCATCGTGGGCTATTCGGGAATGCTGGCGGATCCCGGCAGCCCGGCCAGCGACCTGCTAACAAGGCCGCCGGTGCTACTGGTACATGGGGACGTCGATCCGACGATCCCGCTGAGCGCGCTCCACCAGACCAAGGCATCGCTGGAATCTGCCGGCTTCGATGTGACCGCCCACATCTCACCTGGACTGGGCCACAGCATCGACCAGACAGGTCTGCAGCTTTGCGAGCGGTTCTTGAGGCAAGTGCTCTAGCTGGCGACTTGCAGGTCCGAAGTTCGGTCGCGGTACGGCGAGGGGTCGAAAGCGGTTGTCGGCCTCGCGCCCCGAAGGCCCCACTAAGGCTGACGCCAACAACCGGAAGTTCCCGATGTCGGCTAAGGGCGGAAAGCGGACGTTGCGCGTGAATTGACGAGCCAATCACCCGCTCCCGAGGAACCACTGCCCAGGCACCGACATCGGGTTAGTCTGAAAATTCCACAGCGAGCGCTGACCTCAGGGTTGAGTGTCCAGCCGGTCATTCGCCGCGGCGATGTCCGCCGGGGGCTGCGGGAAGCTGTCCCAGGGCAACGATTTGCCAAGCGTGCGCGACCATCGGTTCAGCCATTCATCCCCATCGGGGCCTGCGTAGTCGTCGGCGATCCTATAGGCAGGGTCTCGCATGGCGCGATCCAGGGTCACCCCATGCAGGTCATTGCGGCGCAGAATGGCGGCGAGCTGATCGAGGCTGTCGGCGTTCAGGCGCGTCGCGTGCAACAGGAACACGAAGTCCGGCCTGCGGCCCAGCAGCTGAAAAGCCGCCCGCCGGTACCAGGCGACAGCGCGCGCCGTATGGCCGAGATAGGCGCGCCTTATCCGCTCCGCCTCGGGCCTATCGTGGCGCAGGACGGCGTCGTCGTACGGCAGGGCGAAGACATAGTCGGAGTTCTCCATCGTCACCGGCGCCACGCGATATCCATGCCCGGTGAGCCAAGTCTCGAAGGTTCGCCGGGCCTCGATCGTCAGGCCGGTCTCGAGATAGGGGTGGCGGAACCAACGCAGCGGACGCCGGCGTGCGACCAGCAGCGGCTTTAGGATCGCGTCGGCGCGGGCAACATCGGCGATGTATTGCTCGACCGGGATCTTGTTGAGGGACTCGTGCGAGTAGGTGTGGTTGCCAACCTCCATGCCCGCGGCCAGCCAGTGATTGACGAGGACCGTGTGTGCGCGGCCACCATCGCCCTCGAGCCTTTCGCCGATGGCGAAGCCGGTCGCGGGAAGGTGATGACGCCGCAGACCGTCGAGCAGCGCCTTGGTCGTGACGCTCGCATAGGGCGCATCGGGGGTCAGCGACATGGTCGGAAGGTCGTCGAAGGTGAGGGCCACGCCTTCGGCGGCGGCGGCGCCAGCCCAGATCAGCAGGGCGACGAAGGCGACAAGGGAAAATAAGCGCGGCAAACAGACCTCTCAATATCGGCTTGGCTGGACCCCAAGGGTCAGACGATGGGATTTGGCCCGCACCAGCCCGGCAAGTAACTAGCCTCATCGCCCTTGGCGAGCTTCAACGCGCGGGTCAGGGCTCCGGGGAAGTTGTCGTTGACCAGGCTCGGCTTGACCCTTCGCCGCAGAAAGTCGGCCCAGATGAACTCGCTGAACGGGGTGATGTCCTTGGCGAAGCCGCCCGCCCGGCGCAGCTCCCCGGCCAGGCTGCGGTACGGATCGTCGGACGTCTTGGCGATCGAGGTGGGGATATCTGTGAAGTCACGGCGTTGTCCGGCGGAGTCGTAAGCGTGACACCAGTCGCGGTTGTCGAGATAGATCCAGAACTCGCCCTTCTTGAGGGTTCTAAGGTCGGCGACGACGTTGACAAGGATGTCAGCCACGCCTTCTTCAAGCAGCGCGCGGCAGAGGTGGTGATGGTCGATGACGTAGTGGCGGCCCTTCGGCCCCCACACCACCGGGATCATGTGCCGCCCCAGGAACTCCGAGCCCTTGTCGCCAGCCTCCTCGCGCCATTGCCGGCGCTTCTCCGCCACCTCGCGGAAGCCGACGGTGATCTGGGTGGGGCGAAGGTCTTTGATCGGGATGGGATTGAGTATCGGTTCGCGCGCAGTCATGGCTTGCTCCACGGAGAAGGGCCCAGTGTAGGAGAATATGCCAGCTCGCCGGGATGTTGGTGTCATCAATGATCAGGGGCGGCGGTCGACTTACGCCCCCGCCGACCCGGCCCTTGCGCACGCAAGTCACGAGCGGAAGATCTAACCGTCACCTAAGGGTTGAAGGCGGTCATCTACGTTTTGCCAGAAAGCGGACTCTCCGGAGGTCCGCAATGGGGAGTTTGCAGACCTTACCACGCGACTGATTTCACTGTCGGCCGATCTGCCGCCTATCGGCTCGGCGGCTGCCACCGGACCGGCTTGGGCGTGGGCTTCTTCATTTTCAACCCGG
Organism: Alphaproteobacteria bacterium; assembly: GCA_025350685.1. GTDB lineage: Bacteria > Pseudomonadota > Alphaproteobacteria > Caulobacterales > Caulobacteraceae > Phenylobacterium. The sequence continues at coordinate 3,377 of JANXXK010000284.1, forward strand.
CGACATATTCCGATTTGGTTGGAAGCGTGTCGTAAGGCGGGTCGTATCCGTCCTCCCGGTACCGGGCTTCGGTCACGGACATCGAAAGGGCCTTTTGCCCGACCTCCGCATAGGCGGCCCCTAGGGGCGGTGTTTGCTCTCGATAGAGGCCGACGGGATTGTTGTTCATTCCGGATACTAGCACGCCGGTTTGGAATGCCGGTTTTAGCGCGCCAGTCACCAGACGACGGGCGTGACCGCTGGAATTCCACTCCTTCGGTCACCCTCAGCCGGTGAGGTGCACGCCCGGTGTCAAAAAAAGCGGGCGTGGAAGTTGTCGCTTTCTATTGAAGATGAAGCTCAATGGCCAAACCACGCGTCTAGTGGCTCAGAAGGACGAAGCGCTCCGGGGCGTTCAGCAGATCGAAGGTCACGCCGCCGAACGCCCATTCGCCGAGCCGGGTATGGCCGTAGGCGCCGGCGACGATCAGGTCGGCGCCGATCTCCTGAGCGGTGATCTGGAGTTCAGTGGACACCCGTTCCGGCGCGGCCGGGACCGCCTTGCCGAAGGCCTCGACGCCGTGCCGGCGGAGGTGCTGAGCCACGTCAGAGGTGTTGAGGCGCGCATCGACAACTCCGTCCTTGGCGCAGCATTCGACGACCACAACCTGCTCGGCGGCCTTGAGGAACGGCAGGCTGTCGGCCAGGGCGCGACGCGCCTCGCGGGTGTCTTTCCAGGCCACGACGACGGCGCGGCCGTGGAACTTGCCGGGTTTGGGCGGCGCGACCAGCACCGGTCGGCCCGTCTGCATGACCAGTTCGGCTGGACTGGCGGCGCGATAGGCGCCTTCGCCGCCCAGCGGCGCCCCGCCTGCGACGATCAGGTCGGCGGATCGCGCATGGCGCGCCATGGCGGCCGCGGGGAAGGTTTCGACGGAGGCCCATTCGGTTCGGAGGCCGGCGGTCTTTGCCCGAAAGGTTTCCTCCGCCCACTTCAGGTCGTCTTCGATCAAGCTTTGAAGTCGAACGAGCCACTCGCCGCCCAGCAGCCCATAGGGGTCGCTGTAGGTCTTGATCATCTCGACGCCCATGCCCACCAGGGTAGCGTCAAACATCCGCGCCAGATCGACGGCGACCTGCACGCGACCCGAAGCCTCGGGGCTTCCTTCCACATGTACCAGGATGCTGCGCAGCAGGTTTTTGCTCAGAGTGGCGTCCGCGTGAACGGTGGCGACGTTGGACAGGGTCATGACAGAACTCCTCTTTGATATCTTTGGACTAAGAGACCGAAGCCTGCGGTGAACTCATGGATGTCTGCACCCGAACGACAGTGGTGCGTCAGGCAGCCAGGCGCTCCAGGGCCGGCCAGCGGGTCACCCGGAATTGCCGCGCGGACGCGAACTCGACGATCCGCGAGCCCTGGAGCTGGGTGACCATCCGGGAGACGGTTTCGATGGTGAGGCCGAGGTAGTCGGCCATGTCCTGGCGGCCCATGGGCAACGAGACATCCTCGCAGCCGACGCGTTGGGCCACGTCCCTCAGAAAGCTGGCGACCTTCTCGCAGGCGCTCTTGCGGCCGAGTATCAACAGATGCTCCTGGGTTCGTTCGAGCTCGCGACGAGTGGCCTCCCACAGCGTGCGATCTAAACCGCCGTCACCGCTCAGGGCGTGCAGGGACGACCGCTTGACGACGTGGATCACACAGTCGCTGAGGGCTTCCGCCGAGAATCGGTAGAGGTCGCCGGTTTCCAACCCGATGATGTCGCCGGGATAGTAGAAGTCGCCGATCTGGCGGCGCCCGTCGCTCTGGAGCCGGCTGGTCCGCACAGCGCCCGAGACGATGCTGTGAATCATATCGGCCTCTTCGTCCTGGCCGAAGATCTCCTCGCCGTTGGCGAACGGCATCCGCAGACCCACGCGGTCCATCAGGCTGGCGAAGGGCGTCGCCGCGGGCGCGGTGTCAGGCGAATAGGCGAGGGTCATGGGAAGCTCCGTCATCCGATGACCGCAAGCTCGCGCGTCTCCGTGCTGGCGAATATTCGTGTCTGCCACCTAGGTGCCAGTACGGAGGCGCGTCATCTCCCGACAGGCTGGGTACCGACACCCGGTCGCTAAGTCGTTCGCCGAGCGCGCACGGGGCCGCCAGAGGGAAGGAGCAGCGACCGGATGGCGCGGGTCAGCAGATCGCTCAACAGCGGCTTTTCGATCAAGCACGCGTCCGCCAACAGGGCGCGGGCGCGCAGCCGCGCGTCAGGCAAACTGGTGATGACGATGGCCGGCAGGTCCACTTGCCGCGCCCGCAACGCCTCAAGCGCGTCGATTCCGCTCAATCCCGGCAGTACCTGGTCCACGACCAGACAGGCTGATGTTTGTGGCAGCGTCAGTTTCAGCAAGCCTTCGCCACTTGCGCAGGTGACGACGTTGAAGCCTTCGATTTCAAGGGAGTACCGCAACGCCGTCCGCAGTCCGTCGTCGTCATCGACGACGATGACTGTCGGGCGGGAAGGACGAGGACGGGACATTTTAGGCCGCGGATCGAAAGGGGTCGATGGGCCCTATGGTCCCCAGCAGACCAACGATGTCCTTGATTCAGCGCAACGGCGCGATCAGCCGCGGGCGAGCGTGACCATCCGGATAAGTTCGCTCAATCCCCGCGCGCCGGTCTTGGACATCATGTTCGCGCGGTAGACTTCGACGGTTCGGGGACTGATGCCGAGCTCGAAAGCAATGTTCTTGTTCATTTTGCCGTCGACAACACCCGTCAGCACGTCCTGCTCTCTTGGCGACAGCGTCTCCAAGATGGCGACCAGGCGCGCCTTCTCCGCCTGGTTCTGTTCCGTGCGGGTCCCGCTCAAAAGCGCCAGGCGAATTGACCCCAGGAGGGCTTCATCCTCGAACGGCTTTTCGAGGAAGTCGATCGCGCCCGCGCGCATGGCCTCGACTGCCATCGCGATGTCGCCGTGGGCGGTGATGACGATGACCGGATGCGGTACGCCGCGCTCGGCAAGCACCCGGACCAGCTCCAGGCCGCTCATGCCAGGCATGCGGACATCGGTCACGATACAACCCGGATCGAGTTGGTCGAGGTGCCCGAGGAAGGCATCAGCGGAGGCATAGGTTCGCGTGGTCATCGACGCGGCGTCGAGCAGATAGTCGAGAGAATCTCGCATCGCGTCGTCGTCATCGATGATGTGGATCACCAGCTCAGTCCATGGTCCACCAGCTCATCGGCAAGCACACCGTGCAGGGTGAAGTGGAAGATGGTGCCGCCGTCAGGGTTCGGCTCGGCCCAGATCCGCCCACCATGGGCTTCGACGATGGTTCGCGAGATCGACAGGCCGACTCCCATTCCCTGAGTTTTGGTGGTGTGGAACGGTTTGAACAGCTGCTCGACCTGCTCCGGCGCGACGCCCGACCCCGTATCGGCGACGGACACCTGCCGCATGTTGTCGGGGGCCACCGTCGCGGACACCAGCAGATCCCGACGCGGCATGTCCTCCATCGCCTCAATGGCGTTGCGCACCAGGTTGAGCACGACCTGCTGAACCTGGGTCTTATCGGCCAGAACAAGGTCCGCACCCTTGGCGATCTTGAAGCGGACGTGGACGCCGCGCTCGCGGGCCCCAATCATCGCCAGTGCGCAGGCTTCCTCGAGCAGCTGGGGGAGGCTTTCGACCCGACGCTCCACGTCTCGCTTGGCGACGAAGTCCCGGAGCTTACGGATGATGTCGCCCGCCCGGATGGCTTGCTCGGCGCCACTCCTGAGACCTCGCTTGATCTTCTCGCGGTTCTGGGGCGTCGCGCTGAGGAGGTGCTCGGCGCCCTTCATATAGTTGGCAATCGCCGAGAGCGGCTGGTTCAGTTCGTGCGCGAGGGCGGAGGCCATTTCGCCCATCGCAGTGAGGCGGGAGGTGTGAATGAGTTCGGACTGCAGATCCTGTAGCCGCCGCTCAGTATTCTCGCGATCGGTAAGATCTCGGACGAAGCCGGTGAAATAGGTGTGCGCCACGTCCTTCATTTCCCCGACCGACAGCTCCATGGGAAACGTCGAGCCATCTTTGCGTTCGCCCACCACGAGGCGGCCGATGCCAATGATCCGCCGCTCGCCGGTCCTAAGGTATCGCGCCAGGTAGCCGTCGTGAGCGCTCCGGTACGGCTCGGGCATGAGCATGGATACGTTTTGGCCGATCGTTTCGGCAGCCGTCCAGCCGAACTGGCGCTCGGCGGCTGCGCTGAACGAGCGCATGCGCCCCTCCCGGTCGATGACGATCATGGCGTCCGGAACGGTGTCCAGGATCGAGCGGAGATGGGCCTCGCGCTCCCTTAGATCCTCCAAAGAGCGCGCTGCCTCGCTTCGCCCGAAGCGCCAGGCGGCCAGCGCCAGCCCGATGCCAACGCCCATAAACAGAAGGCCGCTCACGAAGTTGGCGCGGTCGGTGACTAGGGCCGGGCCGGCGGCCCCCCAACCGGCGAGCAGTCCAAGCGCGGTGATGCAAAGCGATGGGCCGGCGCCCCCGACGATTGCACTGGCCACGACCGCGGGCAGAAAGGCCAGGAACACGGTCCTGTCGTGGAAGATAGGATAGAGGAGGAACTGCAGAGTGACGGCCACCGCAGCCGCCCCAAGGGCAATGCCGTAGGTCGTCCACCGGTGGCTTGCCGAACGACCTGCTGCAGTCGGCCAGGGCCCGGCGCGATTTGGCATGGCGAAGGCATAGGCGGGGCCACCCGACATATCAATCACGCGTCGCTGCGCGCTCATCGACGCCAGCCGTTCGCCCGTCATGCGGAGGCTCCGATTTCTCTCAAGCTTCGCCGCGCCGCGCTACGGGGAACACTCCGGATCGCCCCCTAGGTAGCGCTACGGAGGCGACGGAGCCGCGAGGCGGTGTTAGCGCCGCCGCTTCGCAGAGAGGCTGCTTGGGCGCCGAGGCCGCTGGCCGCCGGTTCGCCTGCACGGGTGGACGGGTGGACGGGCTCTTGCTCGATTGGTCGGACGGCCGGGCCGCCCCGTCCCGAGCTGCCGCCAAACCTACTCTAGCCATGATGGCGTCCATCTCGGCCGTTCTTCCTGATGTGAACGAGTGGCGGCCCTCGACGTTGTCAGCCCATGCGCTTTGGCAATGGGTCACGCCGATATGGCCGCATGAGGTGGAAAGGCGCGTGAAACGGTTGACGCCGATCAAGGCCGCCGCGGGCGGGGGCAGGCAGTCTCCTGTCTCATCAGGAGCCTACCCGATGTCCCACCGAGCTTCCGAAAAACCGCGGTCAAAGGTACGTGGTTTTTTCCGCGGCCTTGGCGAACTCACCGAGTTCCTGAGGGAAAGCGCGCTGGCGGTGCTGGAAGTGGCCGTTGGCCGATGGCCCGAGCCCTTCGCCGAACGCCCCAGGGTCAAACGGGACATAACGATCATCGTGCCCGCCAGCTCGAGTGAGCCCCGCGAAGGCAGGACCACGGACCGTAAAGCATCTGCCAAATCCACACGTCGTCGGGTCGCCATTGACGAGGGCTGACTCCCCCAGCGCGCTTATCACCAACCTGCATCCCACGCAGATCACCGTGGGTTTGCGCGAGGTGGCGCAAAAGCGCCTGCGGTGGCGCTCTCGCATTCACAAGATGGGGCAACAGGGCGGGCTGCGTATCGTCGCGCCCATCGTCCGAGGGCCGGCGGGGGTTCTTTATCTTATCGACCGCCACCATCTCGTGCGCGCCCTGGAGCAGGAGGGCGTACAGGACGTCGGGATTCGACCGGTCGCGGACTTCACCGGCCTTCGGACCGATGAATTCTGGCGGGCGCTGGATGTGAGGGGGTGGTGCCATCCCTATGACGCAGAAGGACGACGCCGAGCCTTTGATGAAATCCCCGCATCGCTCATGGCGCTCCGGGACGATCCCTATCGGAGCCTAGCGAGCGCACTCCGACGCGCCGGCGGCTTCGCCAAGAAATCCGCGCCCTTCAGCGAGTTCGCCTGGGCTGACTTCCTGCGACGCCGCGTTTCCCGTGACTCCGTCGCGACCGACTTCGAGTGCGCGCTTGAACAGGCCCTGATCCTGGCGAGAACAGCGGCGGCGCGGGATCTCCCGGGCTGGAGGCCAAATCCGGCTTCGAGCAAAGGGGCCGCGCCGTCGGCGTCGCCTATTGCGCTCTACTGATACGCCATCCGGCACTGTCAAGGCAACCAAGTAGAGCCGATTTTCGGCGCTCGTAGCCGGGTCACTGAGCCGCTAAATTCGGGCAAAAACAAGCGCGGCTCGAGCCGGCGCCGACGGCGCGTGTAAGTATTCGCGGTTACCTTGACAACGCCCGGCGCGAGGGGTCTTGAGCGAGATCAAGGTGCGGCCCCGAGTGGCCGCCTAATGGTGACCGATAAACTTCCTTCAGCAGGCCCTGCCCCATGTCAGACTCAGCCTTCCTTACGGCCCGCTTCGCGCGTACACGCGCAACGATCTCCGCAGATTGGAGCCTCACCCTAGATCATCATCTCGACGAGGTGTGGGCGGCGCTGACCCAGCCGGACGAGCTCGTTCAGTGGCTGGCGTCGGGCTCAGTGGACCCGCAGCTGGGCGGCGCGGCGCGGCTCGACTTCGAAGAGAGCGGCGTGACCATCGACAGCCGGGTCACCGCCTTCGAACCTCAGCGACGTCTGGAATATTCCTGGAGCTGTCCCGGCGAGCCGCTGCGCCCCCTGCGCTGGGACCTGGAGCCGATCGGCGCGGCGACCCTGCTCACCCTTCGGCTGACCGTGCCGGCAGGCGAAGACGCCGCGCGCGCCGCCGCCGGCTGGGCTGCTCACCTGGAGATGCTTCAGTTCGCCTTGCTGGGAGTTCCCGCCCGCTTTCCCTACCCGGTGTTCAAGGCGGCGCGGGAATCGTACGCCGCACAGGTGTCGGCGCTCTTGATCCCGCGGTCCGTGATCGCCTGAGTCGATCTGGCGCGCTGTAGACACGCGCCCGACCCTTGCAAGATACTAGCGGCGAGGACGCGCCTTTGGAGGGCCAGGTCATCGTCAGGGATTTCGCCTCAAGGCGGCCTCCGCCCCCCAATTCGGAGCAGACTGGGCGCTAGGCGCCGCGATCCGGCGCCAACGTCTGCAAAGGGGCCTTTCGGGTGACCCCCTGTGGGCGGGGGTGGCCTCGCACCAGACCATCTTCGCCGATGCGAAGCCGGCGAAGTTGGCCTCCCCTATTCTGCTACGCTTTGCCGGCCACCTGGACGTCTCAGTGGTCACGTTCTTCGACTGAGCGATCACGCCCTTCTCGTCGGCGACCTGCTGCGCTGTCCAGAGATAGGCGCGGGCGCTCATTGGGTAGAACGTGATCGTCGCCATGTGCGGCTACCTGCCCAGGCCTTGATCCCGGCCGCGCGGGATCTCTTTGCGATGGATCAGCGTCGCGCCGGGCGAATACTCGTCGTCTCGGTTGGCGCTCAGCTCACTACGCCATTCAGCCTCGGCCTGGCCGACGCCACGGGCCCCACTGCCGGAGCCTGCCAGTCCGCGGAGGCTCAATAGGCAAACCAGGTGAACACCCTCAGCGTATTGTTGTCCGAGGCGTTGGCGCCCGCGCCGTCGTAGTTCTTTCCTGACCCGTCGAAGCGGCTGTAGAGCGTGTACTGGAGGCCGACCCGCATGTTGAACCGCGGGCCAAGTGGGCTCTTGCCCTCGCCCCACGGCGTGCCGTCGAGCTGCAGTGTGACGCCGCTTGAGTCGGGCCTGAAGGTGCGGTTGCCCGCATAGAGGTCCGGATTAGCCGGCCCGAACGTGTCGAACACCGCCACCGTCGCGCCGATCTTGTTATGCCAGTAGTAGCTGGCGTCCGCCCGCAGGTCGGTCAGGCGGGTGTCGGCGCAGCCGGCTCCCACCGGGGCCATGAGAGCGCAGGTGGCGCTGAGCGTCTGATTTTCGTGCAGATAGCGCGCGTCGAAGGAGAGCACGTCGCCGCTGTCGAGCGCGTTCTGATAGGACGCGTCGAGGCCCAGGTCGTCGTAGCGGTCGGTGACGCCGGTCGTCCGGTCGCGGCCGGGATGGATGTCGGAGCGCATGCCGAAGGCGCCGACCTGCAGGGTCCCATCATGGACCTTGGCCTGGAACGCCACCCGGCCATAGGGCGCCAGGCCCTTGATGTCGCCGGGCGCGAAGGGGTCCACACCGAGGCGGGCGAGCACGGTGGTTCCGGGCGAGCCATAGGCGCCGCCCTCGATGTAGATGGCGGAGTCGATCCAGGCGTAGCCGGTCAAGCCCAAGGTGTTCTGGGCGAGGCCGCCCGAGAACAACGGCGAGGCTGATGGCCCGGGGGCCAGTTTCGAGCCGGTGTAGGGGAAGCCCCACGCCGGAAGGGTGTTCCAGACGTCCTGAGTGGCCGGCGAATTGTTCAGGCTGAGACCCAGCACCACTTCCTTGCCCTTGATGTGGGTGACCGTGGTGGCTCGCAGGTCGAGGTTGTCCCACGACCACGTCCGACCGACGCCGTCGTAGGTGGTCTGGACGAATCCGCCCAGGTGGTCGCCCAGGCCGCCGGCAAGGAACAGGCTGACCTGATCGAGGGTGGTGTTGTCATTGGTCGCGTAGTGAGTGACCGGCGGGCCCGGCTGGTCCTTCTGAGTTCGAATGTAGGAGGCCACCGCCATCGCCGAGATCGGCACGTTCCATTTGTTCGCGCGCTCGGTGTAGCCGTGCAGCTTGAACTCCCGGCCGTAGGGCGTGAGTTGTGGGCCGAAGCCGCCGACGTGGCAGGACTGGCAAGGATGGTCGGTCTGGATGGCGAAGCTGGGCACCGCGAGCGCGGACCCCGCGCCCATGGTGGCGAAGCCGAAGCTCACGACGGTAGTGAGATGGAACCGGCGCAGGCGGTTCAGGCGGTCGCGCAGGGCGTGCGCCATCAGCTCTTCTTGAACTGGTCGCACCAGCCGCGAGCTTCGATATAGCCCTCGACCGTCTTGCACTTGTTCGGACCCTGGAAGGCGTTGCACTGGTTGCAGCTTTTGCCGCCCTTGGCGTGGTCCTGGTACGAAACCGCCTTTTGGGTGCTTTTCGGCTTGTCGGCCGCGACGGCCGCGCCAGTTGTGACGCCAGCCCTAACAAGGGCGCCTATCGCCAGGGCGGCGGCATCGCGCAGGATCCGCCGCCGAGACGGGGCTCGGCCCAGATTCAAAAGTGTCATATCAGACTCCGGTTATGCAGGGGCCGCGGGATCGATCCCCCGGCCATGACGGGAGGTTTCGCCGGTGGGCGCGTTTGCCGCCTTGATCTCGGTCAATCCAGCAACATGTCGAACTGTGGCCTGACACAGCACCCGACCGGCCAACTCATCCAGTTCCCGTGAAGGGCCGCCTCGCCACTTGATCGGTCCCGAAGCACGATTTGATCCACAGCAATGTGCGGTCGCCTGGGCTTTCCTAACCTTGCATCGAGCGCAAGGGAGCTTCGCCATGGACTTCAGCCTATCGGAACGCCAGACGGCCTGGCGCGACCGCGTGCGGGCCTTCATCTTCGCCCACGTTGCTCCGGCCATGGAAACCTACCGCCACCAGACAGCGGTCGAAGGCGCCAGCCGCTGGGCGATAATTCCCGTCGTCGAAGAGCTCAAGGCGCGGGCCTATGCAGAGGGGCTCTGGAACCTGTTTCTGCCGCCCGCCGAGCACGACACGGAGGAGTATCGCGGCGCTGGGCTCAGCAACCTCGAATATGCGCTCTGCGCCGAGGAAATGGGGCGGATCGGTTTCGCCTCGGAGGTCTTCAACTGCTCGGCGCCGGACACCGGCAACATGGAAGTGCTGCATCGCTACGGCTCGCCGCAGCAGCGGGGGCGCTGGCTGCGGCCGCTGATGAGCGGCGAAATCCGCTCGGCCTTCTTGATGACCGAACCGGACGCGGCCTCCTCCGACGCCACCAACATTCAGACTTCGATCCGCCGCGACGGAGACAGCTATGTCCTGAATGGTCGCAAATGGTGGTCGTCCGGCGTCGGCAATCCGCGCTGCAAGATCGCCATCGTCATGGGTAAAACCGATGCCGACGGCCCGCGCCATTCGCAGCAATCGCAGATCCTGGTGCCCACCGACGCGGCCGGCTTCGAGGTCGTCCGCATGCTGCCGGTGTTCGGCTACGATGACGCGCCGCATGGTCACGCCGAGGTCGTGCTCCGCGACGTCCGGGTTCCGGCTGAGAACCTCATCCTGGGCGAAGGGCGCGGCTTTGAGATTGCGCAGGGCCGGCTTGGCCCGGGACGAATCCACCACTGCATGCGTACGATCGGCGTAGCGGAGGTGGCCCTTGAGAAGACGGTCGAGCGCCTCCTGTCGCGCGTGGCGTTCGGGAAGCGGCTCATAGACCAATCGGTCTGGGAACAGCGGATCGCCGAGGCGCGGATCGATATTGAGATGACGCGGCTGCTCTGCCTAAGCGCCGCCGACCTCATGGATAAAGCAGGCAATAGAGCCGCGCAGCTGGAGATCGCGATGATCAAGGTCGCCGCGCCGCGCACGGCCCTGAAGGTCCTCGACGACGCGATACAGGCGCACGGCGGCGGCGGCGTTTCGGATGACTTCGGCCTGGCTCACGCCTACGCCGGCGTTCGCGCCCTGCGGATCGCCGATGGCCCTGACGAGGTACACATGCGCGCCATCGCCAGGTTGGAAATCGGCCGCCACAACGAACGGGCCCGGGCTGGCCGGCACGACGTCGTCGCGCCCCTCGGCGTCCTCACCCATTGAGTCTAGGCGGACCTTACGCGGCCGCTATCGATCGGTGGTCGGGGCGCACTTCGGGCGCGCGGCCAGGCAGAAGTGCAGGAGCCTACCAACCGGCCCGCGGCGAAGGTGCACCGAAGGTGCGTGCTGGAGGTTTAAGCCTTGGAGCGATCGGAGGCAGGTACGGCGGCGTGCAGGCCCTTAAGCGGCTTGCCGCGCAGCGCGGCTCGCGCCGTGCCGGCGGCGCATGAACGAAAAGTCGCGGGCGAAACAGGCGCGTGGCGGGCGTTGTCAAGTCAACCGCGAATTCCTACGCGCGCAATCGGCGCCGGCTTAAGCCGCGCTTGTCTTGCTCGAATTTGTCTGCCCCGTGACCCAGCAACAGGCACCGAAGCTCGGCTCTATCTAATCGCCTTCACAGTGCCGTGGAACGCGTCGGATCGGGCCAATGACGTTGAGCGTGACGGCATCGTTACACAACACATCCTCGTCGACTACGGCGCGTTGATATCGATCAAGGCTACGCCGTGACGCCTGTCGCACGATAGGGTCAACCGGCAAAGGTTGGTAAGACAGTTCTCCACTCCACCCGCCTTTGGCAGGCACGCTACTTGGCGCGGCGTTGCGGTGACAACGAAGGTCAGGTTCGGTGCGCCCAAAGGAGCATCCATGCGCTTCGGTTCGTTGACTACCTGGGCAAGCCTTGTTTGTGCTGCTCTTGTAATTTCGTCTGGCGCAAGAGCCGACGAGTTGGGGAAGAAAAAGGTGGGACACTACTTAATTGAGGCAAAATTCACAGACGCGGCATGGGCCTCAATGGCGGCAAAGCCGCAGGACCGTAAAGAGTTGCTGGCGAAGGTAGTCGGTCGTCTCGGTGGACAGATCAAAGACTACTGGCTCTCATTCGGTGAGTACGATGCCTTTGTGGTGGTCGAACTGCCAAGCGACGTGAAAGCCGAAGCCCTTCAAATCGCTGGGATGGCAGGGGCTGGGTTCAAAACACTGAAGACCACATCCCTGCTAACGGTCGAGGAGGGGATGGAGGCGATGAAAGACGCAGGCGACCTACGAGCTTCGGGACAATACAAAGCAGCGCACGATGGCCTGACGGGCGCTACCAGTAAGTAATCACTCGATATTAGCCGTATCACGATATCACGACCGACCTTGGCGGCCGCCAGGCTTCGAACCCAGCGTCGTCGAATAGAAACGGCGGTCCTGCGCCCGCGGCGAGGTCCGGCTCGTAGAGGTTGGTAGGTCTGCGCGGGAGACGCCATGCGGCGGCGGTTTGAAGACGGTCGCCCGACGGCGGTCCAGCCGCACGGCGGGCGACCAATAGGATCTACTTCTTTATCGTGTCGTCTTTCTTCATCGTCCCGCCATCGCTCTTCATCATGTCGGGATGCATCTTCATCATCTTCATGCAGCCCCTGTTCTTCATCATCATGTCGTGGTCCATGGCTTTACAGGACCTCATCTTTTTCATGTGCTTGGCGGACATCTTATGCATGTCGCCGTCTGGCATTGCGACCGCTGAGCCGCCGGCAAACGCCAACAGGGCCAGGCCAAGCGCCGCGGATTTCAGCTGGATCATAGAGTGGTCTCCCGGATGCCGGCCGGAGCCGACCTCGATCATGGGGTGGCGGAAATGCCCGTCCCCGGATGCAAAGCCGCCTAAATGGTCAGGAGGTTCCGCCATCGGAGACGATTGTGAACTCGGAACATGGCGGCGAGACAATTTCGACATCGCGGGTCAGGCGCCCTGGCACTGTCAGGATTAGTCCCAGCGGCCACAAAAATCCCCTCCTCTGACGGACGCAGGCCACGGCGCTGGCAGCGATCGAAGTAGCATGCGCCTAACCCCGGATGGGCGGCGCGCGCGGCGACGACGCCGCGTCTCAGGCCAATTTGGCAAACAAGCCCCAGACAAAGGCCTGGTGGGCGCCGGTCGGGGTAAGGTGGATTTCGGACGTCGCCTTGATCAGCTCAAACGCCGGCCCAAGCGTCGCCTGCAACGTGGCAGCCGAATAGCGCTGCACCGCAAGCCCGCTGCACCGCTCAGGCCCGTCGAGCGCAAATGCGCCGAATAGCGCGAACCCGCCTGGACGCAGACCGTGGTTGAGCGACCGTAGGTAGGCATCCCGATCCGCCGCCTCGGTTAGAAAGTGAAAGACCGCGCGATCGTGCCAGAGCGTGAACCCGCCAGCGCGCGGTTCCCAGGCCGTCGCATCGGCTTCCACCCATTTAACGCTCGCCGCTCTTGGACCAAGTCTCGCCTTGGCCATCGCCAACGCCTGCCCGGAAACATCCAGCACTGAGAGTGAGGAGAAGCCGCGGTCGAGAAGCCGGTCCACCAGGAGCGAAGCGCCACCGCCGACGTCCAGGATCGCCGCATCAGGGGCGACGCTCGCGGTCGCGATCAAATCCAGCGAGGGCGTCGGCTCCGACTGGAACCAGCTCACCGCGTCCGCGTCGCCAGCCGCATAGATCTGCTCCCAGTGCGCCTTGATTGAGGGGGTCATTGGCGCCGGCCCAGATCCTGCCTACCGCCATATTCGCCTAACGCCACGGTCAGCGGGATCTTCAGGAAGATGCGTCCGGAGTCGGAGGGCGCGGGCAGGTCTCCGGCGCGGATGTTCACCTGCAGGGCGGGCAGGATAAGGGCCGGTGCGGCCAGGGTGGCGTCGCGCGCCTGCCGCATGGCCACGAACGCCGCCCCGCTGACGCCGCCGCGGATCTGGACGTTTTGAGCGCGCTGCTCCCCCACCGTGGTCTCCCATCGGAATTCCGTCCTGCCGGGCGGCAAGTAGTCATGGCCGACGAACATCCGGGTCTCCGCCGGAAGCGCCAGGATCTTCTGGATCGAACGATAGAGCGTCGCCGCGTCGCCGCCGGGGAAGTCGGCCCGAGCGGTCCCGTAGTCGGGCATGAAGAGGGTATCGCCCACGAAGGCGGCGTCCCCGATCAGGTAGGTGACGCAGGCGGGGGTATGGCCCGGTGTGTGCATGTTGTGGATTGTGAGTTCGCCGAGCGACAGCGTGTCCTCGTCGCCCAGCAACTGGTCGAATGCGGCTCCGTCCGGAGACACGTCGTCGGCCTCGAACAGCGAAATGAACGCTTTCTGCACCTGCGTGATCTCACAGCCGATCACGACCTTCGCGCCCGTAATCTTTCGAATGTAGCCGGCGGCGGAGAGGTGGTCGGCATGGGCGTGGGTTTCGAGGACATAGGCGAGATTCAGACTCCGTCCGCGAACGACCGCGAGGATCGCGTCGGCCGACGCAGTCGTGATTTTCGCGCCCCTGGGTTCGTAGTCGAGCACGGGGTCGATAACCGCCGCTGTCCCTGTGAACGGATCGGTGACGAGATGGGTGGCGGTGAATGTCGCTCCGTCGAAGAAGGTCTGAACGTCGGGCGTCATGGTCGGAGCCTCCTAGGCTGCGATCTATATATCAGCCATTGCTAAATTAGTACAGTCGCATATATAAGGAGTCATGTTGGATCTTGCGAACTTCGACATCGCCCGGTTCGAGGCCAGCGCGGCGGAGGCGGCGAAGCTTTTGCGTGCGCTCGGCAACGAGCGGCGGCTGATGATCCTGTGCCAGCTCACCGATGGGGAGCGCTCGGTGGGAGAACTTCAGCCGCTGGTCGGCCTCTCCCAATCGGCGCTCTCACAGCACCTCGCCGTCTTGAGGGAGGAAGGCATCGTGGCCACCCGCCGCGAAGCCCAGAGCATCTGGTACCGGATCTCAGACCCTGCCGCGATCAAGGTGGTGGCGACGCTCGCGGAGATCTTCTGTCCCCCGACAGTGGAGAAGACTGATGCCCGCCATCCTGACCCCTCTCAAGCCCGAGATCGTCGCTGACAGGCTCAGCTTCGGCCGGGCTGTTCTCGTCGACATCCGCGAGCCAGACGAGTTCGCGCGCCGCCACGTGAAGGGCGCGCTGTCGCACCCCCTTCCAGCCTTGAAGCTGCCGATCTCAGGATCGAGCCTGGGAAAGAGGTAGTCTTCACCTGCCGCGCGGGCATGCGCACCGCCGCCAATTGCGACCGGCTGGCCCGGGCGGTGGAGGGTGTCGCCTTCGTCATGGAGGGTGGCGTCGACGGCTGGGCCGCCGACGGCTTGCCGCTGGAGGAGAACCGCAACGCGCCCTTAGAGATCATGCGTCAGGTGCAAATCGCCGCCGGTGTTCTGGTCTTGGCCGGGGTGACGCTCGGCTTATCCGTCCATCCCGCGTTCTTCGGTCTAAGCGCCTTCGTGGGCGCAGGCCTCGCCGTGGCGGGCGTCACCGGCTTCTGCGGCATGGCGCGCCTTCTTGCGGTCATGCCCTGGAACGGGCTGGCCAAGGCCTAGGCTTTGGACCCAACGGTCTTGAACCTGGCGGTGGCGGTTCTTGGCGGCGCCCTAATCGGCGTTCTGCTCACCGTCTTTGGCGGTGGCGGGTCGGTACTGGCCACACCGCTTCTGCTCTATGTCGTGGGCATACGTGATCCGCATGTGGCGATCGGCACCTCCGCCGCGGCCGTCGCGGTGAACGCCGCGATCGGCCTTGCGGTCCAGGCTCGGGCGGGCGCGGTGAAATGGCCCTGCGCCTTGGTTTTCGGTGGGGCCGGACTGGCCGGTTCCTTAGTGGGCGCTCATCTCGCCAAGCAGATGGACGGAGCCCGGCTGATCCTGTGGTTCGCCATCGCCATGGGCCTAGTCGGCGCCTCGATGCTCCTCCCCAGGAAGAAGCAGGGCGATCCCGCCGTCCACCTCACGCGCTGGCTCACCGTCAAGCTCGCCCCGCTGGGCCTGCTCACCGGGCTGGCCGCCGGTTTCTTCGGGATCGGCGGCGGGTTCCTGGACGTCCCGGGCCTGATGGCGGCCACCGGCATGACACTCGCTCACGCCGCGGCCGCGTCGCTGGTCTCGGTCGTCCTTTTCGGCGCGGCGACCAGCGCCAGCTACGCCGCCTCGGATCTTGTGGACTGGCCGGTGTTCGCGGCCCTGGTGGCCGGCGGGGGCGCCGGCGCCCTGGCCGGAATGCCCGTGGCGCGCGCCCTGGCGGGACGCGCGGAGACAGCGCGGCGGATCTTCGCCCTCATGGTCCTGGCGACCGCCGCCTACGTGGCCTGGCGAGCCTGGGGCGGCGGATGACTCGAAACGGCACTGTCAAGGCAACTGAGTAGAGCGCGTTTTGGGACGCCTCCCGCTGCTCTCAACCGGTGAAAACGTGGGCAAAAACAGCTCGGACTCCGTCCGAGATGCGTGCTCCGAGGAATTATTCGCGTTTGCCTTGACGGTGCCGTCTTCGGCTATCCGGGCCGCGTGGTCCATGCCACCCAAGCCGCCACCCCGGCGAGACCGATAGCCAACGCCGTTCGCAAGCCGCGCGAACCGTCCAGTCGTCGGACTCGGGTCCGCGCGGACCCGGCCGCGGTGACCAGCCCGCTGTGAATGAGCGCGGAGACTGTCAGGTGGATCAGCCCGAGCGTAAGCGCCTGAAGCACCAGGCGACCGTGCTGTGGGTTGGTGAAGGTCGGCAGCAGCGCGAGATAGAAGATGGCAGCCTTGGGATTGAGGAGGTTCGTCACCATACCTCGGAGGATGAGGCGCGCAGGCGCCGCTTCCTCTGCCACCGCCTTGGCGGAGGCGGGAGCCCGCAGTGTGTCGACGGCGAGCCAGAGCAGGTAGGCCAGCCCGCCCAACGCAGCACGCCATAGACGATTGGCTGGGAGGCCGCGACCTCGGCCAGGCCCGCCACAGAGGCGATGAGATAGGCAGCGAGTCCCACCGTGATCCCCGCGACCGTAAGGTAGCCCGCCCGCCGTCCGTGAGTTGCGCTGACTAGGCTGAGATAGGCCATGTTCGGTCCCGGCGTCAGCTCAATGAGAACTGCGGCGATCAGGAAGCGGCCGAGCTGGATAGCATCGAGAGGGATAGAGATCACGTCGCCAATTCCGCTGTGATCGCGCGCCGATCCCCGACGAGGCCCAACGAGGCCCGAGCGACCCTGCCGGCGCCCGCGGGTGCTTGTCAAAGGCTCGATAGCCCGCACACACCGGCATGGCGAGCTAGCGCGGTCCGAACCCCAAAGGCTGCGCCGACACCCGCGGTGGTCGCCATTGCCACGGCGCCTCAGAAGACGGCGCGGACTGCCGCCCTGAAGGGTTGTCAAGGCAACCGCGAATACTTGCGCGCGCCATCGGGACCGGTTGGCGTCGCGCTTGTTTATGCTCGAATTTTTCGGCCGCCTGACCCGGAAACAGCGCCGAAAATCGGCTCTACTTCGTTGCCTTGACAGTGCCCGTGGAGGTCTTCTGGTCGTTCACGGGCCGCGGTTATCGCGGTTCAATCCGCCTTGCCGACGCCCGTCAGCCGCGCCTTAGAATACCGCGCCGCAAGGTCATCATGCTCAGCTGTTCGGATGGCACGCGACACATTGAGGCGGGTAAAAATGAACGCTCCTTGGGCAGCCGCAACCTTGGACCACTCAACGCGAACTTTTGAAAGATCGTCCGCGATACCCACGACGCCAACGTTGAAGCCATCGGCTTCCTGCCGCACGACGACGAAATTCCCCGCCACCGGCAGATGGCTGGCGTCAGACGCCCAGATCCGAAAACGGTATGACGCGCCCGAAGCGCCTTCGAGATCGATGAAATCCTGCATTTCTGCGACCTAGTCTAAGGACGTGACCTAATTCTGGCCGTG
>JANXXK010000292.1 GCA_025350685.1 Alphaproteobacteria bacterium
CCGGACAGGCGGGCGATGGGTGTGTTGACCTTCACCTCCTCGGCGCCCTCGGGGACAAGCAGGGCTTCCACCGTGCCTTCGTCGACGGCCTCGACTTCCATGGTCGCCTTGTCGGTCTCGATCTCGGCGATCACGTCGCCGGACTTCACCATGTCGCCAACCTTGACGTGCCACTTGGCGAGCGTGCCCTCCTCCATGGTGGGCGACAGCGCGGGCATCAGGATGTCGGTCATGCCGACGCTTCCTGCGAAGCTTCCGTATAGACGTCGGTGTAGAGTTCGGACGGATCGGGCTCCGGGCTCGTGCGGGCGAACTCGGCGGCGTCGGCGACGATGCGTTTTACGTCGGCGTCGATGGCCTTCAACGCCGCATCGTCGGCCCAGCCCTTCTTCTCCAGCAGTTCCTCCACATGCTCGATCGGGTCGCGGGTCTTGCGGACCTCGTCGACCTCGTCACGGGTGCGGTACTTGGCCGGGTCGCTCATCGAGTGGCCGCGGTAGCGGTAGGTCTTCATCTCCAGGATGTAGGGCCCCTTGCCGGAGCGGGCGTGCTCGGCGGCCTTCTCGGCGGCGGCCTTCACCGCCAGTACATCCATGCCGTCGACCTCTTCGCCGGGGATGCGGAACGAGGCGCCGCGCATATGTAGGCGGGTCTCGGCGCTGGACCGCTCGATCGAAGTGCCCATGGCGTACTGGTTGTTCTCGATCACGTAGACTACCGGCAGGCTCCAGAGCTCGGCCATGTTGAAGCTCTCGTAGACCTGGCCCTGGTTGGCCGCGCCGTCGCCGAAGTAGGTGAAAGCAACTTTGCCGTCGTCGCGGTAGCGGTTGGCCAACGCCAGGCCGGTGCCAAGGCTCACCTGGGCGCCGACGATGCCGTGGCCGCCGTAGAACGCGGCCTCGGTCGAGAACATGTGCATCGAGCCGCCCTTGCCCTTGGACGAGCCGGAGGCGCGGCCGGTGAGCTCAGCCATGACCTCGCGCGGGTCAATGCCGCAGGCCAGCATGTGGCCGTGCTCGCGGTAGCCGGTGATCACCTGGTCCCCGGGCTTCTGGGCCGCCTGCACGCCGACGGCGATGGCTTCCTGGCCGATGTAGAGGTGGCAGAAGCCTCCGATCAGTCCCATGCCATAGAGTTGGCCCGCCCGCTCCTCGAAGCGGCGGATAAGCAGCATGTCGCGATAGTATTTTAGCAGTTCGTCCTTGCCGGCGTTTGGGCCGCCGACCCCAGCCGCCTTTGGAGCCTTGGTGTTCTCGGCGCCGTTGGCCTTCCGCCGACCGGTCGCGCCGGTCTGCACACGCGCCATGCGTCTCTCCGTGATCGTTCAGTAGGGCCTTCAAGAACCCGCAACCGGCCCTAAGGCTTCATGTGGATCACATAGTCCCTTGGGTCAGCGAAGCCTAGCAGGGAGCGCGCCCTTTCCTCCAGGAGATCCTTGGAGAGGCTGGTGTCGCGCAACAGGCGTGCACGGGTCTCCAGATCCAGGCGCTCTGCGCGCACCTGGGCGAGCTCGCGGGTCTTGGCGATCAGGGCCTCGTCGCGCTGGTTCGAGGAGAGCAGGCCGCGGTCGCCGGTAAAGGCGTTCAGGCCAAAATAGGCGATCAGCAGCAGCAGCAACGCGGTCGGCAGAAAAGGGCGGACGTAGGCAAGCACGGCGAATCCCTGAGCGATTCCATGCTTATGGCGCGGGTTTCCTTAACCGTTGGCTAACCATGTGGGCGCGTCGCCCACTCAGGGCTCGCCGTGGATCCGCATCTCGATGGACCGGAACCCCGGATAGCCCGCAAACCGACCGCCGCGACCCGGGTCGAAGCGGCCTTGCGGGGAATCAGCCGGCGAGCCAGCCGAAGGCGAAGGGCGCCGCGGCGCTCTCGGGCCGGCGGCGGTCGAGCACCAGGTCCGACCATCCACGGCCGCGGGTCACCGACGCCTTGGTCGAACCCAGCCTGGGCTTGCGGTGAAGGATGTTCGAAAGCCGCATGATCCCGTTCCTCACCCCGGAAATCCCAGGGCCTGAGAACCGAGCTTAACCGTGAGGGGTAAAAATTCGCTGAGCGTGGGCGAGACCGGCGTCCGGGCGTTCCGCCGACGCCCCGACCGGCACGTGAACCACCGCCCAGCGGTCGGCGTAAAGCCGCCGCCAGGCCGGATTGGCGTCCATGGCCAGCGCCATGGGCGATCCGGCCGTCAGCAGGGTCCAGCGGACGCCGCGGCGTTGCAGTTCGCCGGCCAGGGCCTCGCGGTCGCCGGAGGCCATGCGCCCGTAGGATCGCAGGAACGCCTCCCCATAGAGTTCGGCGCGGCTATCGATGTAGGGCCGCACCCCCTGGCCGATCAGGTAGCCCGAGAAGCTGTAGTCGTTGATCATGGGCGCCTTGCGCAGGTCTGCGGTGACCGCCGCCAGGGCGTGGACCGGCGTGGCCGGCGCGTCGCGCCAGGTCACCGGGACGGAGAGGCGCGCGACGACCAGGCCAAGTCCCAGGGCCGCGGCGGCGGCCGGCAGCCATCGACGTCCAGGCCAGGCCGGCGCGGCCTGCGCCGAGGCGAAGACCTCCGCCAGCGGCGCGGCCAGGATCAGCGCGCCGACGACGCCGAGGACCTGCTCCTGCCGATTGTGCTGCAGGCTGAGGTGGACGAGCCCTGCCAACAGAAGCGCACGCAGGGGCGGCAACCTCACCGGCCGCAGCATCGCAAGCAGCAGCATCGCCAGCAGCGCGATCTCGATCGGCGAGAGGGTGCGGAAGTCGGCCGGCGCCCATTCGCCTATGCCGGAGAGGCTAGGCATGGCCATCAGCTTGAGCGGGAAGATCACCGTTTCCAGGCCGTGCGGGGTCAGCAAGGCCGCGGCGCCGGCGGCCAGGGCGAAGCCGCCCCAGGTCAGGATCACGCCGCCGCGGCCCTGCGGCTTGGCGGCGAGCAGCGCCTCCAGCGCGAAAGGGGCCACCAGCGCCAGGCCGAACATGAAACTGCCGTGCAGGTTCGCCCACAGGGTCATCAGCGGCAGCATTCGCCACCGCGGCGCCCGATCCTCGGATCGCGCCGAGATCAGCTCGGCTGCCCAGAGCTCCAGCAGCGGCCAGGCCAGAACATGCGGCCGCGCCAACAGGTGCGGTGCGCAGAGCAGGAGCGCCAGGACCAGCAGGGTGACTTGCGGCAGGCCGCCCAAAGTCCGGCCGGTATGCCGGGCGAGCAGGCCCGCGGTCGCCCCGGCCGCCAGCGCCGTGAGCAGCAGGACCCCACCCCATCCCGCCAGATTGAAGACGCCCCCCATCAGCACCTCCGACAGCCACTCGTGGGCGAACCACGGGGCGCCGGCCATGGTGTAGGAAAACGGGTCGGTGGTGAGGACCGCGTGGCGGACGATCATCAGGCGTCCGGCGGCGACGTGCCACCAGCTGTCGGCGTCGTTCAGCGGCCCTGGGGCCCAGAGCGTTAGGGCGAAGACGCCGAGCGCGAACAGCGCCGTGGCGACCGCGCTGTCGCCGGCTTTCGGGGAGGGCGCCGCGGCCATCAGTGTCAGGCCGGCAAGGCGTGTGCGGACGGCGGGCGCAGCCAGTTGAGCATCGGCTTTTCAAACAGCTCGTGGATCCGCCAGCCCAGCGCCACGCTGGACGCGACGGCGAGGAGCGCGACCGCGTCCGGTGGCAGGGCGGTGTAGCGGCAGAGCGCGGCGACCACCACCAGGACCACCGGCAGATGGGAGAGGTAGAGCGCGTAGGAGGCGTCGCCGAGATAGCTCAGCACGCCCTTGCGGCCCTCTATCTGCAGCGTCCCCCAGACGATCATCGCCGCCGGGACGCCCAGGTAGAGAACGCGGCGCCAGGCCATGTCGCCGGCCAGGAACTGGGGCACGTCCAGGACTGCTGGGTAGCCCGCCGGGGCCAGGAACCAGGTCGCGGCCAAGCCCGCCGGAATGAGCCAGACGGCCGCGCGCCATTTCGGCAAAAGGGTCAAGCCCACCCCCAATAGGAACTCCACGATGATCGGATTGCCGACGAACTGCAGCACCGGCCCCGACCTGACCAGGAGCGCGCCGGCGTAGGCCGCGAACAGCACCCAGATCGCCTTGGGCCGCCACAGGGCCACAGCCGCGGCGGCGTAGAACAGCACCTCGAAACAGAGCGTCCAGGCCACCGGCACGACCGGCGTGACGATACGGTCCAAAGCCGGCCACAACGTGAGGCTGGTAGCCACTTCGCGCCAGCCGAGGCCGCCCTTCACGGCAAGGACGATCAGGTAGACGACCGTGAAGGCGCCATAGAGCGGCAGGATGCGTCTGGCCCGCTTGGCGACGAACTCGTCTGCGCTCAGCCCGCGGGAGGTGAGCGTGATGATCACGCCTGAGAGGACGAAGAAGACGTCCACCCCTGCCCGGCCGAACAGGACCGCGTTCACACCCAGGACGCCCAGATGATGGGAGGTCTGATAGGTGGCGTTATAGGCGTGGTGCAGGACGACGCCGAGCGCCGCCCAAAACCTCAGAACCTGCAGGGACCAGATCTTCACCCATCGACCCTACCAACCAAACCTAACCACATTCCTGACAGGGCAGGATGGCTCGGCCGCGCGCCTACTGCCGAATCGCCGCTCGGCCGGCGTAGATCGCCTGGTCGCCCAGTTCTTCCTCGATCCGCAGCAGCTGGTTGTACTTGGCCGTCCGGTCGGAGCGGGAGAGCGAGCCGGTCTTGATCTGCCCGCAGTTGGTGGCCACGGCGAGGTCGGCGATGGTGGTGTCCTCGGTCTCGCCGGAGCGGTGGCTCATCACGGCGGTGTAGCTGTTGCGGTGCGCCAGATCGACGGCGTCGAGGGTTTCCGACAGGGTGCCGATCTGGTTGACCTTCACCAGGATCGAGTTGGCCAGGCCCTTGCCGATGCCCATGGCCAGGCGCTCGGAGTTGGTGACGAAGAGGTCGTCGCCGACAAGCTGGATCTTGGCCCCCAGCTTTTCGGTGAGCAGCGCCCAGCCCTGCAGATCGTCCTCGGCGCAGCCGTCCTCGATGGTGACGATCGGGAAGCCGGCGACCAGCTTGGCCAGGTAGTCGACCATACCCTGCGGATCGAGTGACAGGCCCTCCCCGTCCATGACGTACTTGCCGCCCTTGAAGAACTCGGTGGAGGCCGCGTCGAGGCCCAGCACGAAGTCCTTGCCGGGCTTGTAGCCCGCCGCCTCGCCGGCGGTCATGATGAAGGTCAGGGCTTCGTCGGCCGAACCGATGTTGGGGGCGAAGCCGCCCTCGTCGCCGACGTTGGTGTTGTGACCGGCCTTGGCGAGTTGGCCCTTCAGGGCGTGGAAGATCTCCGAGCCCATGCGCAGGGATTCCGTGAAGGTCGCCCCGCCGGTCGGCAGGATCATGAACTCCTGGATATCGATCGGATTGTCGGCATGGGCGCCGCCATTGATGATGTTCATCATCGGCACCGGCAAGACGCGGGCCGAGACCCCGCCGACGTACTTGTAGAGCGGCAGGGCGGCCGAGCTGGCCGCGGCCTTGGCGGCGGCCAGGCTGACGCCGAGGATGGCGTTGGCCCCCAGGCGCGACTTGTTGGGCGTGCCGTCGAGCGCGATCAGCATGCCGTCGAGCCGGCGCTGGTCCTCGGCGTCGGAGCCGGCTAGCGCGTCGTAGATCTCGCCGTTCACCGCTTCCACGGCCTGCAGGACGCCCTTGCCGCCGTAGCGCTTCTTGTCCCCGTCCCGCTTCTCCACGGCCTCGTGGGCGCCGGTCGAGGCGCCGGAAGGCACGGCGGCGCGGCCCATCGAGCCGTCCTCGAGGACCCCGTCGACCTCCACCGTCGGGTTGCCGCGGCTGTCGAGGATTTCGCGGGCGCTGATGTCGACGATCTCGGTCATGGCAGTCTCTGGGGATTCCTGGGTCTGGGAGCGGGCGAGGCTTAGCCAGCTTCACGCCGTCCGGCAACGCCGCTATCTCCTGGGGCAACCGGAGAACGCCAATGCTGCTCGTCGAACGTCAGGACGCCGTCGCCGTCGTCACCTTCAATCGTCCCGAGGCGATGAACGCGCTCTCCAAGGCGTTGCGAGCCGCCCTGCAACAGGCGATGGCCGAGCTGGACGCCGACCCGAGCGTCAAGGTCATCGTACTGACCGGCGCGGGCGAGCGGGCGTTCACGGCGGGGCTCGACCTGAAGGAGCTTTCCACCGACCCACTGGGCATGGGCGCGGCCAACGCCACCGACCCCGCGGAGAACCCGGCGCGGGCGGTGCTGGCCTGCTCCAAGCCGATCGTCGGCGCGATCAACGGGGTGGCGATCACCGGCGGGTTCGAGGTGGCGCTGGCCTGCGACGTGCTGATCTGCTCGAGCAACGCCCGCTTCGCCGACACCCACGCGCGGGTCGGCATCACACCGGGCTGGGGCCTGTCCCAGAAGCTGAGCCGCGTGATTGGGCCCTACCGCGCCAAGGAGCTGTCGCTGACCGGCAATTTCCTGAGCGCCCAGCAAGCCTATGACTGGGGCCTGGTGAACCGGGTGGTCGAGCCGGCCGAGCTGATGCCGGCGGCCTTGAAGCTGGCGCACGAGATGGCCTCCATCGAGGCCGAAATGCTGGTGACCTACAAGGCAATGATCGACGACGGCTATGCGCTCAGCATGGGGGATGGCCTGGCGCTCGAGCACGAGCGGTCCGTGGTCCACAACGCCGCGGTGACCCCGGAGATGGTCCAGGCGCGCCGGGCGGCGGTGCAGGCGCGGGGCCGGACGCAATAGGCCTCAGCGGTGGCGGCTCGGTCGCCGAATCAGAAACGCCGGCCGCGATCTGCAGCCGGCGTCTTGAATCATCGTTTTGTTGGCGTGGAAGCTCTAATCGTCCTTCGGCGTCATGACCTGGCGGCCCTTGTACATGCCGGTCTTCAGATCGACGTGGTGCGGCCGCTTCAGCTCGCCGGTTTCCTTGTCTTCGACGAAGGAGTTGGCGCCCAGCGCGTGGTGGGAGCGGCGCATGTTCCGCCGCGAGGGCGAGGTTTTGCGTTTAGGAACAGCCATCGGAAGATCTCGCGGGCGTGGAAATGGGGCCGCCGGACAGGAGGTCCGCCGACGTGAGCGCGGGCTTATGCATGAAAGGCTGGCCGCGATCAAGCCGGACGGGTAGCTTACATCGTAAGTCATCGTTCGGGGACCCCCATGCAGCAAGGCCTGATCTTCGCGCCGATGGGCGCTCTGGCGCTTCTGACCTTCGCCGTCCTGGGCTTCATCCCGCTCCGGCGGTTCCAGGCCGGTTTTGCGGGCCAGACCACCGCCGACGACTACAAGTTCGGCGAGTCGGCCGCTGTCCCGGGCCAAGTCTCGATCCCCAACCGCAACTACATGAGCCTGCTCGAGTCCCCGATGCTCTTCTATGTGGCGGCGCTGATGTATTTCGTCGCCGGCCGGGTCGACCGCACGGTGCTGGCCATCGCCTGGGCCTATGTGGCGCTGCGGGTCGTCCATTCGCTCATCCACATGACCTACAACTGGGTCATGCACCGGATGATTGCGTTCGCGGTCTCCGCCTTCGTCCTGAACGCCTTCTGGATCCTGTTCTTCGTCAAGGGGATTTGAGGGTCCGCGACAAGCGCTTGGGCGCGACGTGGATGAAGGCCAGGCGCAGCAGCATGGCCAACGCACCCTCTTCGAGGTCGGGCAGCCGCAAATAAGTCCATCCGCGGTGACCGTATGTTTCGGTCGGCTCGACAGCGCCCGGATAGGCCTGCGCCATGTTCAGCTGATCGTCGCGGTCAAGCTTGATCACCGCGACATCATCCCAGCTGAGCGACGAGAACAACGCCGTGTTCCCGGTGACGCCCAGCATGGCGAAGATCCGCTTGTCCACCCGGAAAGCCGGCCGGCGGCGGTGCAGATCCTCGTAGGATTCCGGCAGGGCCAGGGCGATCCGGCGCAGGTCGGCGGGGCTGGCCATCGGCGCGCTAGTGCGCCGGGAATTCGCCGTAGCCGCGCGCCATGGCCGCAGCGAAGGCCGGCAGCAGAGCGAAAAGCACGAGCTCGGTCCAAAGCCAACGGCGCGCGCCGGCGACCTGGGCGTCGGTCGGCGCGACGCCTGCGCGGCGCCAGCGGATGTAGGCGACGGTTGGCGCGATCGACAGCAGGCCGATCAGCAGGAAGGTTCCGACCTTCAGGTGGAAGAACAGGTTGTGCGAATAGTAGTCCCAGCCCTTGGCCGCGAATACCGCGCGGCCGAAGCCCACGCCGACGATCACGCCCGCGAGCACGCCGTACATCAGGTCGATGCGTCCGACCCGTGAAACGGTCGGCAGATCCATGCCCCGGCGCACCAGCACCAGCTCGGCGAAAAGCACGCCGAACAGGGCGAACACCGCGATGTGGTGGGCGATCGCCAGGACGAGATCGAGCATCGGTGAATCTCCCGCGTCCGCCGGGAGGAACCCACCTCCCCCGCCGGCCGTCAAGCCGGGTCGTCAGACCAGCCGGCTGCGGCTCCGCGCCGCGCCGATGAAGCTGGCGAACAGCGGGTGCGGGCTGAAGGGCCGGCTCTTCAGTTCGGGGTGGAACTGCACCCCGACGAACCAGGGGTGGTCGCTGCGCTCGCAGAGTTCCGGCAACACGCCGTCAGGCGACAGGCCGGTGAACCTCAGGCCGGCCCGCTCGATGGCGTCCTTGTAGGCGATGTTGACCTCGTAGCGGTGGCGGTGGCGCTCGGAGATGGTGGTCGACCCATAGATCTCGGCGACCTTGCTGCCCGGCGCGAGCACCGCGTCATAGGCCCCGCAGCGCATGGTGCCGCCGAGCTCGCCGCCCTCGGCACGGACTTCCTTGTCGTTGCCGCGAACCCATTCGGTCATCAGCCCGACGATCGGTTCCGAGGTCGGGCCAAACTCGGTGGACGAGGCCTGGTTGATGCCGGCCAGGTTCCGGGCGACCTCGATCATCGCCATCTGCATCCCGAAGCAGACGCCGAAATAGGGGATGGCGTGTTCGCGGGCGAACTGGACGGCGCGGATCATGCCTTCCGAGCCGCGCTCGCCGAAGGCGCCGGGCACCAGCACCCCGTGCACCCCGGTCAGCCGCTCGCCGATCATCCGCTCGTCGTTCTCGAAGGCCTCGCCCTCGATCCAGTCGAACTTCACCCGGACGTTGTTGGCGACACCGCCATGGATCAGCGCCTCGATCAGGGATTTGTAGGCGTCGGTGAGCGCCGTGTACTTGCCGACAATGGCGATGTTCACCTCGCCGTCGGGGTGGCTGAGCGTATGGGCGATGGATTCCCAACGGCTGAGGTCGGGAGCCGGCGCGGTGTCCTTCAGGCCGAAGACGTCGAGCACCTCGGTGTCGAGCCCTTGCTCGTGATAATCGAGCGGCACGGCGTAGATGTTGGATGAATCCATCGCCTGGATGACGGCGCTGGCGCGCACGTTGCAGAACAGGCCGAGCTTCTTGCGCTCGCTTTCCGGGATCGGCATCTCGCAGCGGCAGAGCAGGATATCCGGCTGGATGCCGATGGAGCGCAGCTCCTTCACCGAGTGTTGGGTGGGCTTGGTCTTCATTTCCCCGGCCGTCTTGATGAACGGCAGCAGGGTCAAATGGATGAAGCAGGCGTGGCCGCGGGGCAGCTCCTGGCCCAGTTGGCGGATCGCCTCGAAGAACGGCAGGCCCTCGATGTCGCCGACCGTGCCGCCGACCTCGATCAGCACGAAGTCGACGCCTTCGCCCGGATCGGAGAGCACGAAGTCTTTGATCTCGCCGGTGACGTGAGGGATCACCTGAACCGTCGCGCCCAGATAGTCGCCGCGCCGCTCTTTCTCGATGATCGTCTTGTAGATCTGGCCGGTGGTGATGTTGTCGTTCTTGGTGGCGTTGACGCCGGTGAACCGTTCGTAGTGGCCGAGGTCCAGGTCGGTCTCGGCGCCATCGTCGGTGACGAAGACCTCGCCGTGCTGGTAGGGGCTCATCGTCCCCGGATCGACGTTGAGATAGGGGTCCAGCTTGCGCAGACGCACCTTGTAGCCGCGCGCCTGCAGGAGCGCGCCGAGCGCGGCGGACGCGAGACCCTTACCCAATGAGGAGACCACGCCGCCGGTGATGAAAATGTACCGGGCCATGGGCGTCCAGATTAGCCGTGATTCGCTCGCCGGAAATGGCTCCCGTCGATTTCCTCCCCCACTTTCTTTTTGGAGAGAGGGGCTTTTTTTTGGGGATCTACTTCTGCCGCGGCGCGGGAGGAACCGGCTGCGGCTGAGATTGGCCGAGGAAGGGGTTGTTGATCGTCGGCGCCGGCGCCTGCAGCGGGGCGGGCGCGCCGTTGGCAGGGCCCGGCTGGGCGGTGCCGGCCGGCGGCTGGTTCTGCTTGGCCAGTGCGGCCGGATCGATCGAGTCGACCTTCAGGCGGTCGACGACCGAGGAGGCGCCCTTCTCGCGGCCCTGCAGGATGGTGAGCGCCAGGCTGATCACGAAGAACAGGCTGGCCAGAATCCAGGTGGTGCGGGTGAGCAGATCGCCGGCGCCGCGCACCGACATCATGCCCGACGGGCTGCTGCCGCCGACAAATCCGCCGCCTTCCGAACGCTGCAGAAGCACGACCCCGACAAGGATCACGCTTACGACGATCTGGGCGGCGAGCAGGAGGCCAATCAGCATGGGTCTTCTAAAATCCGGTGCGTTCGGCAGGTAACACCTTCATCGAAATGAGATGCCGGGCGCCGAAATGAAGCGGGGGCTCTATCACCGAGCCGGCGGCAAGGCCATAGCTAGGGCGTCGCAGCGTCCAGACAAGCGCCTGATGGCCAGCATGAGTCACGGTCACCTCCATCCGACGATCCTCGAGACCGAACGGTTGCGGCTGCAGCCCGTCGCCGAAGCCGACACCGACGCGATGTTCGCCCTGATGGGCGACCCCGAGGTCATGGCCTACTGGGACAGCCCCGAAATCGCCGATCCGGACGTGGTGGCCGAGATCGTTCAGGGCCAAGTCAGCGACATGGCCAGCGGCAAGGCCATCTACTGGGGCGTCCGCGCCCTGACCGGGGACGGGTTCATCGGCGCCTGCGACCTCTCCGAGATCGATCATCGTCACAAGCGCGCCGAGGTCGGTTTCATGCTGGGGCGGGAGGCCTGGGGCCAGGGCTATGCCCTGGAGGCCATGCGGGCGGTCATGGCTTTCGCCGCGGCCGGTGGCTTGCGGCGGCTGCTGGCGCGCACCCACCTGGGCAATCGCCGCTCCGACAGTCTTCTCGAGAAGCTGGGTTTCGAGGAGGAAGGCCTGCTGCGCGGCTACGTCCTGCGCGACGGCGAACACCGCGATTGCCGGCTCTTCGGGATCCTGCTGTAGGCCGGTCCCGCCGGTCGGCTACAGCGCGTGGATGATCGCCAGGAAGTCGGCGGCTTTCAGCGATGCGCCGCCGACGAGGGCGCCGCCGACCTCGGCGGCGTGCAGGATCTCCCGGGCGTTGGCTGGCTTCACCGAGCCGCCGTAGAGGATCGGGATCAGAGCGGCGCTGGCGCCGAACATGTCGGTCAGGGTGGCGCGGATGGCGCTGTGCATCTCCTCGATGTCGGCCACTGTAGCGGTCAGGCCCGTGCCGATGGCCCAAACCGGCTCATAGGCGACGCTGAACAGGTGCCCGGCGAGTTCGGGTGGCAGGGAGCCCCGCACCTGCCCGATGACCACCGGCAGCGCCTCGCCGGCCTGCCGCTGGGCGAGTGTCTCGCCGACGCAGACGATCGGCTCCAGGCCCCAGCGAAGGGCCGCCAGCACCTTCTTGCCCACCAGCGCGTCGGTCTCATGGTAGGCCTCGCGCCGCTCGGAGTGCCCCAGGATCACCAGCCGGGCGCCGGCATCGGCCAGCATCTCCGCCGAAACGTCGCCGGTGAAAGCGCCCGCGTCCTCGCCGTGGGCGTCCTGCCCGCCCACCAGGACCTCCGTTCCGGCCAGGGCCCGGCTCATCCGCTCCAGCAGCACCGCCGGCGGGCAGATCGCCACGCGAGCCTTGCCTCCCGCCACGCCGGCCGCGATCGCCTGGGCCTCGCCGAGCGAACTCGCCAGCCCGTTCATCTTCCAGTTTCCGGCGATCAACGGGGTCGGAGCGGTCATTTCGCCTCATTTCGCGGAAAGCCTTGGCGCGTGAGGCGCGGTTAAGCCAAGCCGGACCGCATGTCACGCGCTTGCCGGGCGGGACTGGCCTCCACTATACCGGCGCCCACGCCTTGCGCTCCTGCCTGCCATGACGGGGGTTTGGCCGCTGAAAGGGAACCTATGCTCACTGCTTTTCGCGCCTTCGCGAAATCACCGTACGCCGCCGGCCTGATCGTCCTGCTGATCGCCAGTTTCGCCGTGTTCGGCATCCGTGACGTCTTCAAGGCGAAGGTCACCAATGCGGTGGTCACCGCCGGCGACCGCGCGATCACCGCTCAGCAGTTCAAGCGCACCTTCGACCGGATCAAGGCGCAGAAGGAGAAGGAGATCGGCCAGCCGATCACGCCGGAGCTCGCCGCAGCCAACGGCATGGACCGCCAGGTGCTGACCGGCATGGCCACCAGCGAGGCCTTCGCCGACACCTTGACCCGCATCGGCGTGCGGCCCTCCGCCAAGCTGGTGCTCGCGCAGATTTCCAAGATCCCCGACTTCTTCGACCAGGTGTCCGGCCGCTTCGACAAGAAGGCCTACCTGACCAAGCTCCAGCAGAACGAGATGACCGCGCCGATGTTCGAGTCGCGCCTGCGCGACGACATCGCTCAGGACCAGGCCGCCAAGGGGCTGGTGGCGGGCCTGACGGCGCCCAGGGCCTACGGCGCGCTCGCCGGCATCTACGCCACGGAGAGCCGCGACATCGGCTATTTCGTCATTGAGCCGGGCAGCGTGGCGGCCCCGCCGCCACCGACCGACGCCCAGCTCACCCAGCTGATGAAGGAAAACGCGCAACGCCTGACGCTGCCGGAATTCCGCGTGCTGACCGTGGTGCAGTTCTCCCCGCAACTGGTCGCCGCCAGCATCCCGATCGATCCGGCGGAGCTGAAGAAGCGCTTCGATTTCCGCAAAGACACGCTGTCCGCGCCCGAGACCCGCACGGTCATCCAGGTGCCGGCCAAGGACGCGGCCTCGGCTGACAAGATCGCCCAACGCCTGACCAAGGGCGAGGATCCCAGCGCCGTCGCCAAATCGGTGGGCGTCGAGACGATCAGCTACGCAGCCAAGCCGCAGGCGGCGATCCCCGACAAGAAGCTGGGCGCCGCGGCCTTCCAGCTGCCCGCGGGCCAGGTGGTGGCGGTCAAGGGCGACCTGGGACTGGCGGTGATCAAGGTCATCTCGGTGACGCCGGGCCGGTCGGTCACCTTGGACGAGGTCCGCCCGGCGCTGGAAGCCGAGATCCGCAAGGATGCGGCGGCCGAGAAAGTCTACGCCCTGACCCAGGCCTACGAAGACGCCCAGAAGGGCGGGGCGTCGCTGCAGGCGGCCGCAGCCAAAGCCGGCGTGCCGGCCCGCACCATCGGGCCGCTGTCGCAGGGCGGCCGCGACCAGCAGGGCCAGCCGATCCCCGGCCTGACCCAGAAGCTGGTGCAGACTGCCTGGTCGCTGCCGGCCGGCGGCGAGAGCGAGGTCGAGGAAGCCGGCAACGGCGAATATTTCGCGCTCAAGGTCGAGAAGATCATCCCTTCGGCCCTGCGGCCGTTCCAGGAGATCCGCCCGCAGCTGGCCCAGGCCTGGACTCAACGGGAGCTCGGCATCCGCATGCAGGCCCGCGCCGACGAGCTCGCCGCCCGGGTGAAGAAGGGCGAAAGCCTGGAGGCCGTCGCCGCCTCGGCCGGAGCGAAAGTCGCCCGGGTCCCCGCTGTCAGCCGCCAGAACGCCACCCAGAACCCGGTGCTGTCGCAGGACATGCTGGGCAAGGCCTTCACCTCCCGACCGGGTGAGACGTTCACCGCTCAGTTCAGCCGCTTCGCCTTCGTGGTCGGCAAGCTGGAGGCGATCCACTCCGGCGACGTCGGCGCGCTCGCCCAGATGTCGGAACAGGTGCGGCCGCAGATGACCCAGGCCTATTTCCGCGAACTCGGCGAGAGCGCCTACATCGCCGCGCGCCAGAAGACCAAGGTGACTCTGGACGCCAACCGCGCCCGCGAGGCGATCGGTCTAGAGCCGCTGGACGCCAAGGGGGCGGCGCCGGGCAAGGCCGCCGCGAAGCCCGGCCTGGCGAAATGAAGATCGAGCCTGCGTATGAAGCCTTCGAGCGGACATACCAGGCCGGGGCGCCGCAGCTCGTCTGGACGCGCCTGATCGACGATCTGGAGACGCCGGTCTCGGCCTATCTGAAGATCGGCCACGGGCGGCCCTACGCCTTCCTGTTCGAGAGCGTCGAGGGCGGCGCCTGGCGCGGGCGCTATTCGATCATCACGCTGAACCCCGATCTCGTCTGGCGGTGCCGCGGCGATAAGGCCGAGATCGCCGAGGGCGACGCCATCGCCGCCGGGCGGTTCACCCCGCAGGCGGGCGGGGCGCTGGACAGCTTGCGCGACCTGGTGGCCGCCTCGCGGATCGAGCTGCCG
Source organism: Alphaproteobacteria bacterium (assembly GCA_025350685.1). Taxonomy (GTDB): domain Bacteria; phylum Pseudomonadota; class Alphaproteobacteria; order Caulobacterales; family Caulobacteraceae; genus Phenylobacterium. The sequence goes on from JANXXK010000292.1 coordinate 14,503, forward strand.
GAAGGCCTGCCGCCGCCATCGGCCGGCCTGTTCGGGGCCATCGGCTACGATATGATCCGGCTGGTCGAGCGCCTGCCCGACGTCAATCCGGACCCGCTGGACCTGCCCGACGGGGTGATGACCCGCCCCTCGATCGTGGCGATCTTCGACGCCATCGCCCAGGAGATCATCCTGGTGACGCCGGTCAGACCCAACGGCGTCTCAGCCAAGTCGGCCTATGACGCCGCGATCGGGCGGATCGAGGCCGTGCGGCGCGACAGCCAGCAGCCGACCCCGGCGCTGATCGGCAACGGCGAGGCCGAACCCGACGCCTTCACCTCGCCGGTGAGCCGCGAGCGCTATTGCGAGATCGTCGAGCAGGCCAAGGACTACATCCGCGCCGGCGACATCTTCCAGGTGGTGCCGAGCCACCGGTTCCGCAGCCCTTTCACCCGCGACCCGTTCGCGCTCTACCGGTCGCTGAGGCGCACCAACCCCTCGCCGTTCCTGTTCTACCTGAACTTCGGCGACTTCCAGCTGGCCGGCTCCTCGCCGGAGATTCTGGTCCGCCTGCGCGACGGCAAGATCACCATCCGCCCGCTCGCCGGCACCCGGCCGCGTGGCGCGACGCCTGAGGAGGACGCGGCTCTAGAAGCCGAGCTGATCGCCGATCCCAAGGAACGCGCCGAGCACCTGATGCTGCTCGACCTGGGCCGCAACGACGTGGGCCGGGTGGCGATGCTGAAGGAGCGCGGGGCCAACGAGCCGCGCCAGACGCGCGGGTCACCCCGGGTGCGGGTAACCGACAGCTTCTTCGTCGAACGCTACAGCCACGTGATGCACCTGGTCTCCAACGTCGAGGGCGACGCACCCGACGGTCTCGATCCCGTCGACGTGGTGATGGCCGCCCTCCCCGCCGGCACCCTGTCCGGCGCGCCGAAGGTCCGGGCCATGGAGATCATCGACGAGCTGGAGATCGAAAAGCGCGGCGTCGGCTATTTCGGCGCCGACGGCTCGGTGGACACCTGCATCGTTCTGCGGACCGCGCTCTTCAAGGACGGGACCATGTACGTCCAGGCCGGCGGCGGGGTGGTGGCGGACTCAGATCCCAACGCCGAATACGACGAGACTCTGCACAAGGCCCGCGCGCTCCGCCGCGCGGCCGAGGAGAGCTGGCGCTTCGTCTGATCTATTCCGCGCCGCGCTCGTGGGCGGTGTGTTCGCTGGTCAGGGGCGGGGCCATGACCATGGCGGTGGCGAAGGCCAGCGCCGAGACCGCCAGCATCGCCGCCGCGCCCAGCACCGGCCATATCTTCTGGGGTCTCTCGGGGCGCTCCAGCAGCTTGCGGGCCCGGTCCATGGCCTCGGTATCCAGCGCGGAGAGCGTGGTCGCCATGCCCGGGAGCATTGCCGGAGTCGGACCCGCAGCCTAGATAGGTCCGCATGATCCTGGTGATCGATAACTACGACAGCTTCACCTACAACCTGGTTCATTACCTCAATGAGCTGGGCGCGGAGACGCATGTCGTGCGCAACGACGCGATCACGGTGCGCGAAGCCCTGGGCATGCAGCCGCAGGGCGTGCTGCTGTCACCCGGCCCCAAGACCCCGAATGAGGCTGGCGTCTGCTTGTCGCTGATCGAGGAAGCGCCCGCCGATCTGCCGATCTTCGGCGTCTGCCTTGGCCACCAGTCGATCGGCCAGGCCTTTGGCGGCAAGGTCGTCCACGCCCAGGCGCTGATGCACGGCAAGACCAGCGCGATCCATCATCAGGGCAAGGGCGTCTTCGCCGGCCTGAAAAACCCCTTCACCGCCACCCGCTATCACAGCCTTTCGGTGCGCAAGGATGACCTGCCGGCCGACCTGGAGATAG
>JANXXK010000023.1 GCA_025350685.1 Alphaproteobacteria bacterium
CCGCGGCCGGCGCGTCGGGTTGGCTGACCGAGGCCTTGTAGGCGGCCAGCGACAGCGCCGCGTCGCCGTCGTGGCGGCGCTGGCGCAGCGCCTCCCCGCGATAGAACGCCAGCAGGCCCAGGTCTTCGCCCTCGCCCTCCAGCCGCTCGATCACATGCAGGCTCTGGCCGTAGTCGCGCCGGCGCAGGTCGTCCTTCAGCCACCCGGCCAGGTGCGGGCGGATGTGGGCCGGGTACGCGACCTGGGCGGTCCGCGCCGGCGCGGCCGCCGCCCCACCGGCCAGGGCGTCCAGCGCGCTGATCCGCTCGGCGGTCAGGGGATGGGTGTTGAACATGCTGGCCCGGGATTCGCTCTTGCGGACGGTGGGGAAGTCCGACGCCTGGGTCTCGGCGAGGATGCCGCGCCACAGGCCCACGCTCTCGCCGCCGCGGTAGCCGGCCGCCGCGGTGCGGGTGAAGCCTAGTCGGTCGGCCTCGCTCTCCTCCTCGCGGCTGAAGCCGAACAGGCCGGCCACCCCGGCCAGGTAGATCAGGTCGCTCACCGATTGGGCGGCCGCGGAGATCGAGTTGATCGACGATCCGGAAGCGCCGGCGGCGCTGGCGTTGTAGGCCGCGCCGGCGGCGATAGCCGCCACGCCGAGCTGAAGGATCATCATCGTGTTGGCGGTGATCTTCGCCGCCCGCCAGCGTTCCAGCGTGTGGTTGCGGGCAAAGTGGCTGACCTCGTGGCCGAGGACGAAGGCCAGCTCGTCCTCACTCGCCGCCCGCAGCAGCAGGCCGGAGTAGACCTCCACATAGCCGTTGGGCGCCGTCGAGGCGTTGAAGATCGGCCGGTCGAGCACATAGACCCGCAGTTCCTCGCAGTACTCCGGCGCCACCTTGCAGACCACGCCGCGCACATAGGCGTTGAGCGTCGGATCGGCGTCGAGATCGCCGGAGGCCTTCACATGGCCCTCGGCCTTATCCGACAGCGCCCAGATTCCAGCCTCGGGCGTGGACGGGTCGGGCCTGAGATGCGGCGCGCGCAGGGCCGCCGGGTCGATCGGCGCAGCCCAGGCGCCGTTCCCAACCCCCAGGCCCACCGCCAGCGCCGCCGCGAGCGCCAGCGACCGTGCGATCAAAGCGGAGCGCCTTTGAGCAGCGATGTGGTCAACGAGGCTGCCCCCTCCGTCGAGCGCATGTCCGCCTGTGGTCCGGCCAACGCGACGTTGAACCAGACGATCCGGCCGGTGTGCAGGTCCACCAGCGAGGCGAACACCGTCTGGTTGCCGAGCGGAATGCCGACGCCCAAGGCGGCGGCGGCGATGAACATCGCCTTGCGTCCGGCGCTGGAGTAGCTGCCCCGACCCGTGACAAAGAGCGCGTAGTCGGCGTCCTTCTCCTTGGCCAGCACCTGCGCGCCCTCGCCCAGGGTCCAGTCGAAAGCGCCGCGCTTGTTGGGCAGTTTGAACGCCCCGTAGTTGAACGCCATGATCGATTGGCCGACCGCATCGTGCAGTCGCAGCAGCTGTCCGCTGCGGCCGTCGCGGGCCGTCTCCGGGTCGAGCACCTCGAACCGGTGCGCCTTGCCCTGCAGCGCGCTCTTGAGGCTCGCCGAGAGATTGTCGTGGCCCTGCTTGCTCCAGTCCTGCCGCGCCTCCTGCATCCCAGCCGCGGTCAGCAGCGAGAGCTGAACATCCGGCTCGACCACCAGGACCTTCGAGTTCGCCACGGGGGCGGAGATCGCCTCCGGCGCCGCCGTGTTGACGGCGGTCGTCGTGCAGGCGGCCAGGCACAGAAGCGCGGCCACCATTAAAAGCTTTTTCAAAACTCGCCCCTCCTGCGCACCGCCCCGATTGGGTGCGGACGGCCCCCCGGCCTCAACTCGCGCTTCGGTGGAGTTTCACGCTATTTCGCCCTACGGCAAGGGCTGAATGCCGCTAAAGCGCGCAGGCGAGACGCAAAAAAGGCAGCCCTCTCGGACTGCCTTCGCCGCTTCCAGATGACCGCGCCGGACCGAAATCCAGGGAAGCGCCGCGGGGCCCCTTGCCCCGGCGACCGATCAGATCGACCGCCGTTAGGTCATTTGTTCGCGCGAAATTTCCGGCCTGACAAGCGCTCTCGCGCCGCGGTTGAACGGTTGCGCCGAGTTGTGGCCGGCGCACAACGCCGCGAAATGGCCCCAATCACGGCCCCTCGCGGCCACATGGACGGGGTTAATGGGGATTGTCGGTTGATCGGCATCCGGTCCGGATCCTGAACAGCCCCCCCCAGCCCCCCAGATTGGGCGCCTGGTCAGCCGACGCCCTTCCCTCTCCTTATTCCGGTAGTGAAACACTTCCGCGCCCACGCGCGGGGAGAAATTCTCCTGCTCGGTGAACTCGCTAGGCACGCTTCCTGCACGCCGCTAGCGAGACCGACGCTTCTGTCCCGTTTGGAGTTTTTCCCTGTGACCATGCTTATTCGCGGCGCGCTCGCCGCCGTTGCGGCCGCCGCCCTGGCTGGATCCGCCCACGCCGCCACCTTCGCCGTCGACGTCTGGACCGGCGCCCCCGGCGGCGTGACATCGAGCACCTACGCCGACGAGACAAACGTGCCTACCGCGATCGCCTCCGCCAAGTTCACCTGGACCGGCCCGATCAACTGGCTGGTGACCAGCCCGCAGAACCAGACCCCGTCGGGCAACTACATGAGCGACTTCCTGGGCAGTTCCGCGCCGATCAGCGGGTTCTCCTCGACGACCTACGTCGACCTGAACGCCTTCCTGAATTCCAGCCTGAGCGTGGCCGGTGACGCCTACGCCACCTTCTTCCGGATCACCACGACCTACACTTCGGCGAGCCCCTTCAACGGCTCGATCCACCACGACGACGGCGCCTCGATCTATGTCGACGGCGCTTCGATCTACTACCACCCCAGCGAGACGTCGGAGATTTCGGCTCCCTACACCCTGGCGGCGGGCCACCACAGCGTCGTGCTCGACTATGTCGAGGGCAACGGCTCCCCTTCGGTCCTGACCTTCGACGCCCCTGGCGGCGTGCCGGAGCCGGCCACCTGGGGCCTGATGCTGATGGGCTTCGGCGGAGCCGGCGCCATGCTCCGCGCTCGTCGCCGCACGGCGGCTGCCTAACTAAGGTACGGCGTGCGGCTGCGGCCGCACGCCGATGCTTTCGCGCGGCAGAGACTATCGCGCCCGCGCACGAGTCCGGCTAGAAGCCGGCCATGAGCGCGAGCCCTACCAAGACCATGGCCGAAACGGCCGCCGAATACGGCCTCAGCGCCGCCGAATACAACACCATCGTCCAGCGCCTGAACCGCGAGCCGCTGCCCGTGGAGCTCGGCGTCTTCTCGGTCATGTGGTCCGAGCACTGCTCCTACAAGTCGAGCAAGATCCACCTGGGCAAATTCCCCACTACCGGCCCGCGCGTGATCTGCGGGCCGGGCGAGAACGCCGGCGTCATCGACATCGGCGATGGTGACGCCTGCATCTTCAAGATGGAGAGCCACAATCACCCCTCGTACATCGAGCCGTACCAAGGGGCTGCGACGGGCGTTGGCGGCATCATGCGCGACGTCTTCACCATGGGCGCGCGACCCATCGCCCTGCTCAATGCGCTGCGCTTCGGCGACCCCAGCCACCCGAAGACCAAGCGCCTGGTGGCCGGCGTGGTCAGCGGCATCGGCGGCTACGGCAACTGCGTCGGCGTGCCCACCGTGGCGGGCGAGACCAACTTCCACCGCGGCTATGACGGCAACATCCTGGTCAACGCCATGTGCGTGGGCCTGGCCGACGCCGACAAGATCTTCTACTCGGCCGCCCCCGCGCCCGGCCTGCCCGTGGTCTATTTCGGCTCCAAGACCGGCCGCGACGGCATCCACGGCGCCACCATGGCCAGCCAGGAATTCGACGACGCGTCGGACGAAAAGCGCCCCACCGTCCAGGTCGGCGACCCCTTCGCCGAGAAACTGCTGATCGAGGCCACCCTGGAGCTGATGGCCTCTGGCGCCGTCGCCGCCATCCAGGACATGGGCGCGGCCGGCCTCACCTCCTCCTCGGTCGAGATGGCGGGCAAGGGCGGGGTCGGCGTCGAGCTCAACCTCGACATGGTGCCCCAGCGCGAGGAAGGCATGAGCGCCTATGAGATGATGCTCTCGGAGAGCCAGGAGCGGATGCTGGCGATCCTCAAGCCGGGCCGCGAGGCCGACGGCCAGCGCATCTTCGCCAAATGGGGCCTGGACGCCGCCACCATCGGCTGGACCACAGACACCGGCCACCTGGTCCTCAAACACAAGGGCGAGACGGTCTGCGACGTGCCGCTGGCGCCCTTGTTCGACGACGCCCCGCTCTACGACCGCCCCTGGGTCGAACCGGCCCTGCAGCCGCGGCTCGACCCCGCCAGCGTGCCCGCACCGACCGACTACGCCGCCGCCATCCTGAAGCTGATGAGCGCGCCGGACATGGCGTCGAAGCGCTGGCTCTGGGAGCAGTACGACCGCCACGTCATGGCCGACACCCTGGAGGACAGCGCCACCGGCGCCGATGCCGGCATCGTGCGCGTGCATGGCTCGAAGAAGGCGCTGGCCGTCACCTCCGACGTCACCCCGCGCTACGTCCAGGCCGACCCCTACGAGGGCGGCAAGCAGGCGGTCGCGGAGGCCTGGCGCAACCTCACCGCCGTCGGCGCCGAGCCCATCGC
>JANXXK010000316.1 GCA_025350685.1 Alphaproteobacteria bacterium
CAGGCCGAGCACGCCCGCCCATTGCGGATGATGCGGATCGGAGAGGAAGACCAGCGCGTGCACGCGACGCCCATCGGCCAGCCGCACAGGCCGGCGCGCCTCCACATAGGTCTCCGTCGGCTGCTCCCGCTCCAGCAGGTAGGCGTAGACGCCATCCCAGTGGGCGGCGGCGATCCGGTAGGCCATGCCGCGAACCGAGCCGCCCGGCGCCAGGCCCAGCACCAGGCCCTTTCGCTCATAGGTGCCCCGGTGGTGGACGGAATAGATGCAGAAGGCGCGCCGGCGCCCGGCCAGGGTCGCGGCCGACCGCTCGTCGAAGGCAAAGCCCGGATTCCACATCAGGCTTCCGTAACCGAACACCCAAAGCTCGTTCGACATCGGCCCCCGCGGCTATAAGAGACGGCCCCAAAGAGGACAACGATGTCTCTGCCCGATCCGCCTTCGCCTCGCAAACCCCGCCCCCCAAAAACCAGGCGATGGGGGCTCTATGGCCCGTTCATCGCGCTCGGTATCGTTGCGGCCGCCTGGAGCGGCTTCTGGGTCATGGCGCGCAGCAAACTCTCCCGCGGCCTGGACACCGCCGCCCAGACCCTGGCCGACGCCGGCTATCCGCTCAGTTGGAAGGAACGCGTGATCGGCGGCTATCCCTTCCGCATGGACGTGACGCTCACCGACGTCCGCACCGGCGCGCCGGGCGGCTGGGCCCTGGAGGCGCCCAGGATCGAGGCTGAGGCCAACGCCTATTCGCCGGGCCACTGGCTGATCGCCGCCCCCCTCGGCCTGACCTTCGTGCGCCCGCTCGGTGGCCCGGTGGTGGTGACCGGCCAGCTGGTCCGCGCCAGCCTGACCCACTTGAACGCGCGGCCACCCAGCCTCTCTTTCGAGGGCGTCAAGCTTAGCTTCGCGCCGGCCCCCGGCGCCCAGCCTTTCGCGCTCACCACCGCCGACCGCGTCGAGTTCCACCTGCGCGCCGGGCCCAACGACGAGGGCGGCGTCTTCGCCAGCGTCGACAACGGCCAGGCCCGCCTGACCGGCCTGTTCGCCCGCGTCGCCGCCGGCAAGCCGATCTCCATCGTCTGGAACTCAACCCTGTCGAAGGTGAGCGCCTTTACCGGCCGCTCCTGGGCCGAGGCCGTCCGCCACTGGGCCGACGCCGGCGGGACCATGACCGTGCGCCAGGCCGGGATCACCGCGGGCGACGCCATCGTCGGGGCCGCCGGCGGATCCCTGCGCGCCGCAGCCGACGGCCGCCTGGCCGGATCGCTACCGCTGACGCTCAGCCAGGCGCCGCGCGCGCTGGGCGCGCTGAACGACGAAGGCCTCATCGACCACGAGGCCGCCACCGCGGCGACCGAGGTCGCCCAGGCCCGCCAGGGCGGCGGCCAGCAGGCTCAGGCGACCCTCTACTTCCAGGCCGGCCGCACGACGCTGGGCCCCGTGGCGCTGGGCGCGGCGCCGAAGGTGTATGATCCACGCTGACCCACGCTGACCCCTTGGGGAGGGGGAACGACATGGCTTCGCTCTACGACCGCTACATCCTGCCCAGGCTGCTGACTGCCGGCTGCTCGTCGAACCCGATCATGCGCCAGCGCGCCAAGGTCGTGCCGCGCGCTACCGGCAAGGTGCTCGAACTCGGCATCGGCATGGGCCTGAACCTGCCGTTCTACGATCCGGACAAGGTCAAAAGCCTCATTGGCGTCGACCCGACGCCGGAACTGCGCGCCGCCGCCCTGGCCGCCCCCCGAGACCCGCGCCTCAAGGTCGAGGTGCAGGACGGCGCGGCCGAGGCCCTGCCCTTCGCCGACCAGAGCTTCGACAGCGTCGTCTGCACCTTCACCCTGTGCTCGGTGCACTCCCCGGCCGCCGCGCTGGCCGAGGCGCGCCGCGTCCTGAAGCCAGGCGGGACCTTCCTCTATTGCGAACACGGGCTGGCCCCCGACCCTGGCATCGCCAAGTGGCAACGTCGCTGGGAGCCTCTGTGGAAACGCATGGCCGGCGGCTGCCACCTGACGCGGCCGATCTCCTCAGCCATCGCCGAGGCCGGCTTCAAGCTCGAGCCTGTCGAAAGCATGTACCTTCCCAACAGCCCGAAGATCGCCGCCTGGAATGAATGGGGCGCGGCCACGCTGGGATAGTCCGGCTTCCTTCTCGTTTTGCGGGAGAAGGACGTCAGAGTGAGCGGTGAACGAAGGGTGGTGGCTGGGGGCGGGATCGAACCGCCGACCTGTGGGTTATGAATCCACCGCTCTAACCATCTGAGCTACCCAGCCCCGGTCTCGGGGACGCCCATGGGGCGCGAGGCGCGGGTTATAGGGGCTCGACCTCACCGCTTCAAGCCGGTCGCCCCATCAGAGTTGTTCGGCCTTCCTGCGGCGCTTCGACGGGGGTCTCGCCGTACTGAGCGCGGCGCCACTGATAGAGGCCGATTGGCTGGCGAAGCCCAGCAGATGGCCGATCTCCTGCAAGGTCTGGCGCGAGCCCATCACATAGCTGTCGGCCAGCCGCCGCCGGGCCTGGTCGAGCAGGCCCGCGAAGGTCTCGCCCTCGTCGCTCAGCCGGCGTTGCAGGGTCCTGACGCCAAGTCCGAGCGCGGCGGCGACCCGTTCGCGTGAGCATCGCTGCTAGGGCAGCAACAGGATCGCCACCGTCGGGTCGCCGCCCGGCCCGGCGACGACGGTCGTCAGGCTGCTTCAAGTTGCTCGCTGGGCGGGATCACCGCGTCCATGCAGAGCAGGGTGATGATGTTGTCACCGTGAGTGATCACACCTCGGACGAACTCGCGCACACCTGGATCGCCCACCTCCGGCGTGGGCTGCAGCATCCCGTCGCTGAGCGTGAGGATGTCGCAGACGCCGTCGACGAGTAGGCCGCAGAGCCGGTCGCCAATCTCCGCGACGATGACCACGGAGGCGGCGTGTGGGTCGCTGTCTCCCATGCCCAGCCGGGCGGCGAAGTCGATGACCGGCAGCACCGAGCCGCGCAGGTTGACCATGCCCAGCACATGCGAGGGGGCATGCGGCAGGCGCGTGGAGCTGCTCCAGCCGCGGATCTCCCGCACCGCCATGATGTCGATGGCGAACTGCTGGCCGGCGATTTCCACGATGATCAGCTCGCGGCCGGTAGGGAAGTTGTCAAGAAAGCTCATGCTCAGAACTCCGACCAGGGTTCGCCGGCGGCCTGCTCGGTGGTCACCAGCTGGGCGACCCGCTTCTGGGCCGTGTGGACCGGACTGCGGCGCGGTTCGGCCTTGCGCGCCACGGCGTTGGCGTCGCCGCCGCTCAGCCGGAATTGGCCCATCAAGCCGGTCAGCGTCTTCGCCTCGCGCGCCAGGGTGTGGCTCGCGGCCGTTGATTCCTCGACCATCGCGGCGTTCTGCTGGACGACCTGGTCCATCTGATTGACCGCGACATTCACCTGCTGCAGGCCGGTGGCCTGCTCCTGGGCGGCCATGGCGATCTCGCTGACCAGGCTGTTGATCTGGCCCACCTCGGTGACGATGCGCTCGAGCGCCACGCCGGTCTCGCCGACCAGCCGCACGCCCTCGCCCACCTTGGCGGTCGAGTCGGCGATCAGAGTCTTGATCTCCTTAGCCGCTTCGGCCGAACGCTGGGCGAGCGCGCGGACCTCGGAGGCGACGACCGCGAAGCCACGGCCCGCATCACCCGCCCGGGCGGCTTCGACGCCGGCGTTGAGCGCCAGCAGGTTGGTCTGGAAGGCGATCTCGTCGATCACCCCGATGATCTGGTTGATCTGCCGGGCGGAGCTTTCGATCTGGTCCATGGCGGTGCGCGCCTGGGCGACGATCTCGCCGCCGTTCTCGGCGCCGCCCTTGGCGGAGACCACGACCTCGCGGGCTTCCTTGGCCCCCTCGGCGGTCTTGCGAACGGTGGCGGTGATCTCGTCGAGGGCCGCGGCCGTTTCCTCCAGGCTCGCCGCCTGCTGCTCGGTGCGCCGCGCCAGGTCGTCCGACGCCGCGGTGATCTCCTGGCTGCCGTTGGAAATACCGCCGGCGTTGCCGACGATGACCGTCATGGTCTCTTCGAGCTTGGCCATCGAGCCGTTGAAGTCGTCACGCAGCTTCTCGTAGGCCGGCGCCAGCGCGTCGGTGACCCGGTAGGTCAGGTCGCCCGCAGCCAGCTTCTCCATCGCCCCGCCGAAGACACCGACCACCGAGGCCTGCTCCTGGGCGATCGCCGCCTCGCCGGCCGCCTTGCGCTCGGCCTCGGCGCGTTCCTTGGCCTCGAGGGCCTCGGCGTCGGCCTTGATCTTGGCGATGGCGGCGTCCTTGAACACCTGCACCGTGCCGGCCATCTCGCCCAACTCGTCCTGGCGGTCCACGCCGGGAATCTCGACGGAATTGTCGCCACCAGCCAGGCGGCGCATCACCGTGCCGATAGCCAACAGCGGCTTGGACACCTGGTTGATCACCACGTGGGTGGTGAAGGCCAGCAACAGGGCCGCGACCGCGGCGATCACGCCCATGATGATCATCGACAACTTGGCGGCGGCCGCGGCCGCGGTTGCATCGCTTTGCGCCTCCTTGATCTGCACGTCGACCAGGGCGCTGACATTGCCGGCCACGGGATCGATCGCCTGGTAGAGGCTGTGATCATTGAACTGGGCGAGCGCGGTCAGGTCACCGGAACGCAGGATCGCCTCCAGCCGCTCGACCGTCGCGTTGGCCGCCGGGAACGCCGCCTTGATCTTCGGCACGAGGGTCATCTCCTCGGCGGACATCTGGGTCTTGGCGTAGGCGTCCCAGTTGGGGCCGATCTTGGCCCTGGCCGCCTCGATCCGGTTAAGGGCCTCGGACGGGGTGATGGAGCCGCCGCGGGTCCGGTGGGCCGAATCGACGATGTCGTCCGCATAGGCGCTGCTGATGGTCATCAGCTGCTTCATGGGAATCACCCGGTCGGCGAGCACCGAGGCCATCTTGGCCTGACCGATCTCGGTCGAGATCAGGCCGCTGGCGCCGATCGCCAGCATGCCGACGCCGAGCGCCGCCAGCGACCCGATCAGCCGGGCCTTAATCGTCAGGTTCATGGGAGAAGCCTCTTTATGGAAAGGGAGGGAAGGGTTGCGTGTGAAACGGGGCTGATCAGCCGCGGGCGGCCTGGGCCTGGCAGGCGAAGTCGAGCGCATCGCGGAAGCCGCGCACGCCCCGTAGATTGGCCGGATGGTCATCGACGACCAGGACCGAAGGCGCGCCCGTCGGCGCGGTGATCTCAGCGTCGGGCGTCGGCCGAAATAACGATGGCTCAGACATCCAGGGCAATCCCGTTGGGTGAAGTTCTCGCTCCCACCAAGGATGACCTGTTATCTATAAAAAAAGACTAAAAAGTGGGAATTTCTCGATTTTGGGAAATGTCGTTAAGCGACGAATTTGATTCGGAAACAGGCATCACGCCCGCGGATTGCCGCCAAAGGCCGACGCTAGCAAATCGCAAAACTTCGGGATGGATCCTACGCGCCAGCGATTTGATAGATCGCGTCAGACCTCAAATCGGCCGGGCCGCCGCCACGTCCACCCTTCCCTCTTCTGCCGCCGCCCCTGACCGGCTAGGTTCGCCGCACACATGGGCGTGTTGCACCTTCTGGGAACGGCCGGCGACGGCGGGGCGGAGACCTACTTCGTCGACCTCGTGACGGCCCTTCAGCGCTCGGGCGTGAAGCAGGCCGCCGCGATCCGCAAACATGTCGGCCGCGAAGCCGCGCTCAGCCGCGCCGGCGTGCCGGTGAAGGTTCTCGGCTTCGGCGGGCCCATCGACATCCTCACCCCGCTCGCCGCGGCCGGCTACGCCAAACTCCAGGGCACCCAGCTCGCGCTGGCCTGGATGAACCGCGCCGCGCGGCATACGCCCAAGGGCCCCTGGGGCCGGATCGGCCGGTTGGGCGGCTACTACAACCTCAAGTACTACGAAGGCTTCGACGAGCTGGTGGCCAACACCGAGGACATCGCCGAGTGGATCGTCCAACAGGGCTGGCCGGCCGGGCGGGTGCGCTACATCCCCAACTTCGCCGAGCCGGCGGGCGACACCGCGCCGGTAGGCCGGGCGAGCCTGGATACCCCGGCCGATGCGCCCCTGCTGCTGGCCATGGGCCGCCTGCATGAGGTCAAGGCCCACGACGTCAGCCTGACGGCGCTGGCCCAAATCCCCGACGCCTTCCTGTGGATCGCCGGGGCCGGGCCGCTTGAGGCCAAGCTGCGGGGCATGGCTGAGGCCCTGGGCGTCGCGAACCGCGTGCGGTTCCTGGGCTGGCGGACCGACCCCTCGGCGCTCTACCGGGCCGCCGACATCTGCGTCTTCCCGTCCCGCCAGGAGCCGCTGGGCAATGTGGTGATCCAGGCCTGGGCGCACGGCCTGCCGGTGATCGCGGCAGCCTCCAAAGGCCCCAAGGCGCTGATCGAGGATGGCCGCGACGGCCTGCTCACCAGGATCGACGACGCCGACGGCCTGGCCGCCGGCGTGCGCCTGCTGCTCGCCGACAAGGCGCTCCGCCGCGAGTTCATCGACCGCGGCAAGAAACGCGTCGCCGCCGAGTTCTCCGAGGCCGCGGTTGTCGGCCAGTGGAAGACCCTGTTCTCCGACTACGGGGCGCTCTGATGTGCGGCATCGCCGGGCAGTTGGGCGGCGCGGACGCGCGCGTGGGTCCTATGATCCACGCCCTCACGCACCGCGGCCCCGACGGCATCCGCATCGAGGAAAAAGCCGGCGCGGCGCTGGCCCATGCGCGCCTCTCCATCATCGACCTGGAAGGGGGTTGGCAGCCCTTGCACGCCGCCGGCTCCACGGTCGTCGGCAATGGCGAAATCTACAACTACGTCGAGCTGGCTGAGGAGCACCAGCTCAAGGGCGACCTCGCCACCGGCTCCGATTTCGAGCCCTTCCTTCACCTCTACGCCCGGGAGGGCGAAGCCGCCTTCGCCCGCCTGCGCGGCATGTATGCCTTCTGCCTGATCGGCGCAGACGGCAAAAATTGGCTTGCCCGAGACCCCTTCGGCATCAAGCCGCTCTACATCATGGAGCACGACGCAGGCTTGGCTTTCGCCTCCGAGCCCAGAGCCTTTTTCGCCGCCGGCCTGATGGCCCCGACCCTCGACCCCGCCGCCGCCCAGGAACTCCTCGCCTTCAACTACACCCTGGGCGCCGGGACCATGTTCCAGGGCCTCCGCCGCCTCGCGCCGGGCGAAATCGTCGAAGTCCGCAACGGCCGCATCGTCAGCGGGTGGCGGCAACGCTGGTTACCCAAGAACCCGCGCATCCCGGCGAAAGCCGGGACCCAAGCTGACTCGCCGAAAACCCTCGACGGCCAGAGCCATTCCAACGGCCCTATGGGTCCCGGCTTTCGCCGGGATGAGCGGGGGTTATTGGACCACCTCGACGCCGTCCTCGAAGACTCCGTACGCGTCCATCAGCGCTCCGACGTGCCCTACGGCCTGTTCCTTTCCGGCGGCATCGACTCCACCGCCATCGCCACCCTGATGGCCCGCCTGAACGAGCGCCCCGTCACCACCTTCACCTGCGGCTTCGACGCGCCAGACGCCAAGGACGAACGCGCGGGCGCAGAGCGGGTGGCCAGGGCCCTCAACCTCGACTGGCGCGAGACCCAGTTCGGCGAGGCCGACTTCTGGCGCATCTTGCCGCAGGTCGCCTGGGCGCTCGACGATCCCACCGCCGACTACGCCACCCTACCCACCTGGAAGCTCGCCGAGGCCGCCAAGGGCTCGATCACCATGGTGCTGACCGGCGAGGGGGGCGACGAGTTGTTCGGCGGCTACGGCCGCTACCGCCGCGCGCTGCGCCCCGCCTGGCTGGGCGGCCGGCCGGCAGAGCCCCGGCCGGACGACCCCGCCCTGTTAGCCAAGTGGCGCGCCGAGGCCAAACCACCGCCCGGCCTGACGCCCCTGCAACAGGCGCAATGGGCGGACATCGCCACCTGGCTCCCCAACGACCTGCTGCTCAAGCTCGACCGCTGCCTGATGGCCCACGGCCTCGAAGGCCGCACCCCGTTCCTCGACCCGCAGGTGGCCGCCTTCGCCTTCCCCCTGCCTGACCGGCTGAAGGTGCGCGGCCGCCACGGCAAATGGATCCTGCGCAAATGGCTGGAGCGCGCCTGCCCGGCCGCCGAGCCTTGGGCCCACAAGCAGGGCTTCACCGTCCCGGTCGAAGCCTGGATCGCCCCCCGCGCCGCCGACATCGCCGGGCGCATCGGCAAGGTGGAAGCTGTCCGCAAGGTCATGGCACCCGACGCCGCCCAGCGCATCTTCAGGTCCGACACCGCCGGCCAGCGCTGGCCACTGCTGTTCTACGCCGTATGGTCACTGATCCACCTGGAGGGTGCCGACCGCCAGGCCGCGCTCGCTCAGGTCGTCGGCCCAGTCGGTTGAAGCCACTCAACGTCCTGGAGACCCGACAATGAAGACCTGGATGCTCGCGGCCTTCGCCGCCGTCTCGCTCCTGGCGACGGGAGCCGCCGAAGCGCGGGCCATCCCCCTGCCGCCGGCCGCTGTCTTCACCGACCCGCCGGCCGACGCCGCCCATCCCGCGCGCATGGAGGTGCTGCACATTCCCACCGGCGGCGTGCAGGTCAACGCCATCGCCTATCTGGCCTCCGGCGCGGGCGTCCATCCCACGGTAGTGCTGTTCCACGGCCTGCCCGGCAACGAGAAGAACCTCGACCTCGCCCAGGCGATCCGCCGCGCCGGCTGGAACGTGGTGACGATCAACTACCGCGGCTCCTGGGGCAGCCCCGGGTCCTTCAGCTTCCGCGGCAACCTCGCCGACGCCAAGGCGACGCTGGCCTATGTCCGCGCCAACGCCACGACCCTGGGGATCGATACGCACAAGCTGGTGGTCATGGGCCACTCCATGGCGGCTGGGTCACCGCGATGACCGGCGGCGCCGACCCGGACCTGGCCGGCGTGGTGCTGATCTCCGCCGCCGACATGGGCCGCCTTGCCGCGGCGCCGGAGGCTCAGCGCCTGAAGACCGCGACCGGCAACATGGAGAGCCTGGCCGGCGTCACGCCGCAGTCCATGGCCGCCGAAATGGCGACCCTGGGGGACGCGGGCTTCGCCCAGGCCGCGCCGGGCCTGGCGAAGAAGCCCCTGCTGGTGCTGACCTCCGACGACGGCCTGGGGCCCATGGCCGACGCCCTCGTCGCCGACGTGAAGAAACGCGGCGGTCGGGTCACCGCCGCCCACGCCGCCACCGACCACGGCTGGAACTCGGCCCGCATCCGCCTGGAGAGCGAGATCCTCACCTGGCTGGCGGCTCTGCCCTAGGCCGAAACCTTCCCGTACTTCCCGGTCATCTCGGCGATCACCGCGTCGAACTCCGCCATCGTCTCCTCGATCACCTGCTTCACCGGCTTGACGCTGTCGATCCGCCCCGCGACCTGGCCCGAGAGCGCGATGGAGGCCTCCATGTCGCCGCCGAAGTAGAGGTCCAGCGCATTGCCGAACTCGCCCATGATATT
>JANXXK010000317.1 GCA_025350685.1 Alphaproteobacteria bacterium
CGCGTCGCTACGTGCGCGCGCTCGAGGCCCGTGGCGCCGCAAATGCCGAGATCGGCGAATTGCGCGAACGCGTCGCGCATCCATGCCAAAGCCACCGATCATCAGCGCCCAGGTGGCCGGCTCGGGAACCGCGACGGCGAGGTTATCGACTTCCATCGAGTTCGTGCCCGACGCGAGCGTGATCGACTTGAACTTCTCGCCAGCATTGCCCGTCACCACCAGCATACCGTTGGTGTTGACGCCGCTCTGCCCGCCGTTGGCGAGGGTATTGCCGATCGGAGAAGCCCCCGGGCTCACGGTGAAAGCGGAGAAGCCAACGCCCGAAATCGTCAGGTGGTTATAGATGTCAAGCGAGCCCCAGTCGAAGGCGAAGGCCTTGACCGGCGCGGCGAGGGTGAGGGTCACAGCGCCGCCGCCCAGGACGGACAGGTAGTCGGTGCCATTCCCGGACGACGTCGGGATGTTCGCGCCGGCGCTGTTGTTCACCGACTGGATGACGTAGTCCGTCCCCGCAACGCCACTGGTTAGGGTGCTGGAAACGCCCGAATTGAAGTTGTCGATGACAGTATAGCCCGGCAGGCTGGTGACGGTGCCGCCCTGAACGTAGGTCACGAACACCGCAGCGCTCGCCGGTGCTGCGGCCACCAAAGCAACCGCCGCCGCGGCGGCCGCGAAAAGACCGATCTTCATGATACTCATACCCTACAATGGACCCGCGCCCGAGGAGGCTGGGATTTCCCGGCCTGTAGACATGTCGTTTTGCCGGAGGGCAAGCCGGTTCCCCTGAGGCGAGAGCCGACTCCCTTGTGCCGAGAAATGGTTGGCCGCGAACGCCGGAACCAGGAGACGGCCGCCGACGCTTGCGCGCCCCGACGGAGCGGCGTATAGGCCCGCCCTCTCGATGGCCTGATCCCGGATAGCTCAGCTGGTAGAGCAGTCGGCTGTTAACCGACTTGTCGCAGGTTCGAGTCCTGCTCCGGGAGCCATCGTCCTTTCACCTCACGACGCTGAGACCGCCGCTTGGCGGGCGTACGCCGCCTCGCCTGGGGCCAGGCCGGCGACCGCGCGCGAAGTGGCCAGGATCCACGCCGCGGCGCTGAGGGTCACCGCGATGAACAGCATGGTCAGCTCGAGCCGGTCGCCCGGATGGGTCGCGACCCGGGGGACATGCACCAGCAGCACGAAGGCGGTCATCATCAGGGCCTCGATCGACGCCGCCCAGCGGCGGCGCACGCCCAGCAGCAGGGCCAAGCCGCTCAACGCGTGGATGGCCCCGGTCAGATAGGCCAGGGCGACGCGCGTCGGCAGCCAGGCCGGGATCATGGTCGCGGTGAAGGTGGCGTACTGGAAGTGCGTGCAACCGAAGATCACGTAGCAGCCGCCCATCACCCAGATAGCCGCCCGGGCGGACTGACCCCTCAACTCGCGGAAGGCGACGAAGGCGCCGCTGGCCATGGCCAGGGCCTCGCAGACCGCGTTCCAGCTGGCGAAGTCGACGGGCTTGGCCACAGCGCGGGGCAGATGCAGGACGATCACCCACAGGCCGACGAACACCGCCGCGGCGAGCGCGCCCCAGGACCGGGTGCGCGGCGCCAGCAGCATGACGCCGGCCGCCAGCAGGATCAGGCCCGAGACCGTGCCCAGGGCGGCCTGCGCCGGCCAGGTCTTCGGCACGGGCTGCCACTGGAAGGCGAAGTCGTGAGCCAGCACCGACAGGACGCCCAGTCCGATCAGCCCCACCGCCATGCCCAACATGGCGAAGGTCGCGAAATCGAGTCGTTTCATCGAAGTCCCCACCGATACGGACGGCTGAACCGCCCTCCCCTTCGCATCCTGTGCGTCCGGCCCTGGCGGCGCTTGGGGTTTCTTGCGCGATCGTGCGACCCGTGATCTCTCGGCGCTGACCCTCGCCGCCGTTCGAAGGCCTGAGCCTGTGACCGAGTCCGCCGCCTCACCCGTCCGCCTCGAACTGGGCGGTCCCGAGCTCTCCACCACCACGCCGCACTACGCCGCCGGCGAGGCTCGCTGCCAGGCCGGCCCCGACGGGCGCGCGCCCGAACGGCTCTACGCCGGGCCGGCGATCGGCGCGGTGATCTGCGGCGTGTTCGACTACCGCGCACAGAACGGCCGCGGGCTGGCCGCGCCGGGTTCGATCGTCTTCGCCAACGGCGGCGAGGCGTTCAGCTGCCGCCACCTGGACACCGGCGGCAACCGCCGCGCGGTGATCGCGCTGAACCCGCAGACGCTCAAGGAGGTCGCCAACGACTGCGGCTTCGAGGACCCGAGCTTCGAGGTGGCGGTGCTGCCGGCGTCGCGGCGGGCCACTGCCTTCTACGGCGCCGTCCGCAAGGCCGCCGCCGGCGTGCTGCCCGAAGACGGGGTGATCGAGCTGATGGGCGAAGCGCTGCGCCTGGCCAGCGGCGCGGCCGCGGGCCCCATCGCGCCGGCCGAACGGGCTCGCGTACTGACCGTCGCCCGGCGGCTGGAGCAGGGCTACGGCGAGCCGGTGACGCTGAGCGACATGGCTGCCTGGGCCAACCTCAGCCGCTACCACTTCGTGCGCGTGTTCCGCGCGGTGGTCGGCGACAGTCCGCACCAGTACCTGATCGGCGCGCGCCTGCGCGCCGCGGCGGACCGGCTGCTCGACACCCACGAGCCGGTGACGGAGATCGCGCTGGGCGTCGGCTTCAACGACCTGTCGCACTTCCACGCGACGTTTCGGCGCGCGTTCGGCGTCTCGCCCAGGGCCTGGAGACGGGCGGCGTGAAGCTCTAGCGTCCTCGCCCGGCGCGCCGTTCCTTGCGGCTGCCGCGCAGGTCTGCGTCGACGCGGCCAAGGTTGGCGCGCCGCAGGCGCGCGCCCTCGTCGTCATAGAGGAAGGGTACGAAGACATAGCGTTCGCCGCGGGTCACCGGCGTGGCCTCGTGCAGCAGGTTGCAGCCGAAGACGGTGGCCCCACCGACCGGCGGACGGTAGGTGCGCGGGCCGAACTCGGGGAAGCAGAGCTCGCCGCCGTCGAATTCGCCGTTGAGGTTCAGCGAGACGGCGAACTTGCGATGCGCGGTGCCGGCGGTGACGTCGTCGCGGTGGCGCGAAAAGAAGCCCTTTTCCTCGGCCCCATAGCGGCAGACCAGGTAGCGCTCGATGTGCTGGCCCCGCCAGCCGAAGGCCCGATGGACCATCGGAAACAGCCGGGTCTCCAGGCGCTGCTTCAGGGCCCTGACCAGGGCCTCGTCCTCGATGGTCACGTCGTGGCGGCGTTTCAGATAAGGGTCGACGCGCTGCACCGTTCGCCCGCCCACGTCGAGCGCGAAGCCGGAGGCCGACGGCTGGCCCGCACGGTAGTAGGCGATCAACTGCTCGCACTGCTCGGGCTCGAAGATCCGGGGCAAGGTCAGCACCGGGGCGATCTGGTTTTCGGCCGCGCTGGGCGCGTCGCGCAGCTCCGCGGCGAGGCGCTCGAGAACGGCGGCGGTGTCCTCAACGGCCGCGACCATGGCCACGCGGAAAGCCGGATCGATCAGGAACACCAGCGGCTTCAGATGCTCGCCGTGCACCGCGCCATAGAGGCGGGCCACCGTGCAGTCGAAGTCCCAGAAGAAGCGAATGGCCGGCTCAAGGTTGGCCAGGCCCCGCTGAACGCGGTCGGCCGGGTCGACGCTGACGCCGAAGAACGCCGCATCGGTTCCATTGAACAGCTCAGCGCGATCCAGCGCCCGACGCAGTCCCTCGGCCGAGGCCGGCTCGGCCAGAGTCCCGAAGATCATCAGCACGATCCAGCGGCCCGCGACCACGTCGAGGCTGTAGCGATCGACGCCATCGGTGGCGGCGGCGAAGAACGGCGCGGGTTCCCCGGCCTGTGGAATCTTCGCCCATCGGCTCGCGCCGAGGTCCCGAGCGCCGGGATTGGGGGCCATGCGTGAACTCCAAGCGTTCTGCGGAGTATCGACCCAAGACCGCGCGGGATTATTCCCGCCGACTTCTCAGATCGGACACACCACAGTAGCGCTTGGAGGTGAATCCGAGGTTTCCCGTTCACGCCGCTCGGGGCGGGCGGGCTTAGGGCGCTACCAGGACCCGGTGTTGGGCATCGAGGCCCAGGGCTCGGCGGGCGGCAGGGCCGGGCCGGCTTGCAGGAGCTCGATGGAGATGTTGTCCGGCGAGCGGACGAAGGCCATGCGCCCGTCGCGCGGCGGGCGGTTGATCACCACCCCTTTGTCTTTCAGCTGCTGGCAGAGCGCGTAGATGTCGTCGGTGGCGTAGGCCAGGTGGCCGAAGTTGCGGCCGCCCTCGTAGGCCTCGGGATCCCAGTTGTAAGTCAGCTCAACCGTAGGCGCCCGTCCGGCCTTCACCGCGTCGGCGTCGCCCGGCGCGCCGAGGAACACCAGGGTGAACCGCCCGGCCGCATTCTCGTTGCGCGAAATTTCCACCAGCCCGAGCTTGTCGCAGTAGAAATCGAGGGAGGCGTCCAGGTCGGTCACCCGGACCATGGTGTGGAGATATTTCACCTGCGGTTATCCCTTACATAGTAAGTTGAGACATGGAATCACGCTGCGCAGACAGCGGCGCCATGCTCGTGTGAGTTGTTGCGACCAAGCATAACCGGCCTGCACCGTTCCTGTCCGCGATTTCATTTGCGCTCGCGTAACGGTGGCATCAGATGCGCTCAGCACCTCTAAAATGAGGGCCGCGCGCGCGGGGTTGCTGATTCGCGCGAGCTGTCGGGGAGCGGGAACAGCTTGATGCGGTTGAAGCCACAGTATCTCTTCGTGATCGCCGTGGTCGTGACGGTGGCGTTGTACTTCATTGTGCGCAGCCTGCTCGGCCTTGGCCATCACGCCACAGCCGAGGCCAAGCCCGTCGCCGCCGGTCCGCCCAGCGTCCAGGCCAAGATCGTCCCCGAAGTCCAGCGCCAGTACGACGTCGTCGTGCGCGGCCGCACCCAGGCAACCCGCACGGTGGTGGTCCGCTCGGAGACCGCCGGCGTCGTGGCCGCGGCCCCGGTGCTGCAGGGCACGGCGGTGAAGCAGGGCGAAGTGCTCTGCCGGCTGGCGGTCGATGCGCGCCAGGCGAGCCTCGACCAGGCCCGCGCGGCGAAGAAATCGGCCGAGCTGACCGAGCAGCAGAATGTCGAGCTGGCCAAGAAGGGGTTCCGCTCGCCCACCCAGGTGCTGCAGGCCCAGGCCAGCCTCGACGCCTCGACCGCGGCCGTCCGCCAGGCCGAGATCGCGCTCGCCCAGGTGAACCTCAAGGCGCCCTTCGCCGGGGTCTTCGACCACCGCGACGCCGAAATCGGCGCCTATCTGTCGCCGGGCCAGCCCTGCGGCACGATGATCGAGATCAACCCGCTCCTGGTGGTGGGCGACGTGCCGGAGACCCAGGCCGCCAGCCTGAAGGTCGGCGCGCCGGCCGTAGCCCGGCTGGTGTCGGGCCAGACGCTCGCCGGCCGCATCCGCTACGTGGCCCACGACGCCGACCCGCAGACGCGGACCTATCACCTGGAAGTCGCCATTCCCAATTCGAAGCTCGACGTCCGCTCCGGCCTCTCCGCCGAGGTGCACATCGGCGCGGGCTCCGGGCCGGCGCACCTGATCCCGGTGTCGAGCCTGGTTCTGGACTCCGCGGGCCGCCAGGGCATCCGCTATGTGGTTGGCGATGGCCGCGTCGCCTTCGCCCCGATCACGGTGATCGAGGAGACGCCCGAAGGCATCTGGGTGAAGGGCCTGAAAGGGTCGGTGCAGTTGATCGTCGTCGGCCAGTCTTACGTCGCCGACGGCCAGAAGGTTCAAGTCGCCCAGGCGCGCTAGCGTCTGGGTGGCAGGAGATATGATGCGATGATCGGTCCGCTCATCGACGGCGCCATCAAGCGGCGAAAGGTGGTTCTCGGGGTCACCCTCGTAGCCTGCCTGTTCGGCCTGTTCGCCTACTTCTCGATGCCGCGCGAGGCGATGCCGGACATCGACCTGCCGTACATCACCGTGATCGTGCCGTTCCCCGGCGTGAGCCCGGAGGACGCCGAGCGCCTGCTGGTCAAGCCGCTGGAAGTGCAGCTGCAGACCGTTCAGGGCGTCAAGCACATGAACGGCGTCGCCCGTCAGGGCGCGGCGATCATCGCGCTGGAGTTTGAGCCCAATGCGCCGCGCCAGAAGGCGGTGGACGACATCCGCGCCAAGGTGGACCTGGCGCGCGGCCGGTTCCCGCCGGACGCCGAGCCGCCGATCATCCAGGAGCAGAGTTTCGCCGACAATCCGGTGATCGGCGTGGTGCTTCACGGCGCCGCGCCGGAGCGGGAACTGGCGCGCATCTCCAAGGACCTGAAGGAGCGGCTGGAAGCCTCCCCCCTGGTGCAGGAAGCCTTCGAAAGCGGGGCCCGGGAAGAGGTGCTCGAGGTCGACATCGATCCGCTGCGGATGGAATCCTACAACGTCACCGCCACCGACCTTGCCGGCGTGATCGCGCGCAACAACCAGCTGGTGCCCGCGGGCAACCTGCGCTCGGGCGCGGGCATGTTCGCCATGAAGGTGCCGGGCGTGGTGCGCAGCCCCGCCGACATCCTGGCCCTGCCCATCAAGAAGGCCGGCGACCGGCTGGTCACCATCGGCGACATCGGCAGCGTGCGCCGGACCTTCAAGGAGCCGGGTTTCATCACCCGCTTCAACGGCGAGCCGGCGGTGGCGCTGGACATCACCAAACGCCACGGCGCCAACATCCTGGACACCGTGAAGTCCATCCGCACCATCGTCGCCGAGGATTCCAAACGATGGCCGACCACAGTGAAGGTCGACTTCACCTACGACAATTCCGAGTTCATCGGCCGCACCCTGATCGTGCTGGAGAGCGGCATCCTGACCGCCAGCCTGCTGGTGATGATGATCGTGGTGGCGAGCCTGGGCATCCGCCAGGGGATCATCGTCGGCCTGGCGATCCCGGTCTGCTTCTTGCTGGGCTTCATGATGATCCATGCGGCCAACGTGACGCTCAACCAGATGGTCATGTTCGGCATGGTGCTGGCGGTCGGCATATTGGTCGACGGCGGCATCGTCGTGGTCGAATACGCCGACCGGAAGATGGCCGAGGGCATGCCGAAGGAACAAGCGTTCGCGGCCGCGGGAAAACGCATGTTCTGGCCGGTGACCAACGGCACGCTGACCACGCTCTGCGCCTTCCTGCCGTTCCTGTTCTGGAACTCGATCCCCGGCAAGGTGATGAGCTTCCTGCCGCTGACCCTGTTCTTCGTGCTCGGCGCGTCGATCTTCGTGGCGCTGCTGTTCACGCCGGCGGTGGGCTCGATCTTCGGGCGCGCCACCGCGGTGGACGCCGACGCGCTGGCCGAGATCGAGAAGTCCGAGCACGGCGATCCGCGCGAGATGAAGGGCTTCATGGGCTGGTACGCGCGCACGGTGTCCTACCTCGGCCAGCACCCGGGAAGGACGGTCGCCGCGGCGCTGTTGACCGTCGTCGCCATCATCATGTGGTTCGGGGCGACCAAGCACCGCACCGAGTTCTTCCTGAACCAGGATCCGCAGGAGATCACCGTCTTCGTCAAGGCCCGCGGCAACCTCTCGCCCGAAGCGCAGGACGGCCTGGTCCGCCAGGTCGAGGACCGGATGCTGGGCGTCAAGGGCATCGAGTCGATATATGTGCGCTCGGGCGGCTCAAGCTCGCTCGGCGGGCCCAACTCGCCGCCCAACGATACCGTTGGCCGCATCGAGGTGCAGTTCCAGAACTACGAACACCGCAAGCTGCTGGGCCTCAGCGGCTCCGATATCGCCGCCGACATCCGCAAGCGGGTGAGCAACATCCCCGGCATGCAGGTCGAGGTGCGCGAGCCGGAGTCCGGCCCGCCGATCGGCAAGGCCATCCAGGTGCAGCTGACCAGCCACAACCCGGCCTCGCTCGACAAGGCCGCCGACCTGGTCAAGGCTAGACTGGCGTCCGATCCGCAGCTGATCGAGCTCGAGGACAACCGCACCTCGCCGGGCATCGAATACAACCTGACCGTCGATCGCGAAGCGGCGGGCCGCTACGGCGTCGATGTGCTGTCGGTGGGCCAGGCGATCCAGTTCCTGACCGACGGGGTGCTGGTCGGCCGCTTCCGCCCCGATGACGCCCAGGACGAACTCGATATCCGCGTCCGCTTCCCGGGCGACGCGCGTAACGTGGCGGCCTTCGAGCAGCTGAAGGTCACCACCCCGTCCGGACCGGTGCCGGCGAGCTATTTCGTCAAACAGCTGCCGACCCAGCAGGTGACCCAGATCCAGCGCCGCGAGGCGCAACGGCTGGTGCTGCTGCAGGCCAATACGCTGCCGGGCATCGCCGCCAACCAGAAGATCAAGGAACTGAGGCCCTGGCTCGCGAAGGCCAGCATCGATCCGGAAGTGCATGTGAAGTTCGCCGGCGCCGACGAGCAGGGGGCCGACGCGGCGGTGTTCTTCGCCGTCGCCGCGGCGGCGGCGCTGTGCATGATGGCGATGATCCTGTTGTGGCAGTTCAACAGCTTCTACGGCGTGCTGGTGACGCTGTCGGCGGTGATCCTGTCGACGGTGGGCGTACTGCTGGGGGTGCAGGTCAACCTGCTGCACACCTTCGACTACATGAGCGTGATCATGGTGGGGACCGGCGTGATCGCCCTCTTCGGGGTGATCGTGGGGCACAACATCGTGCTGGTCGACACCTTCTACCAGCTGCGCCACCAGGGCTTTCGCCCCGACGAAGCCGCGGTGCGCGCCGCGGCGCAACGGTTCCGGCCAGTGATGCTGACCACCGTGGTGACCGTGGTGGGTCTGCTGCCGCTGATGTTCCAGGTCCACCCCAACTTCCACAATGGCCACGTCGAACTGAAAGCGCCGGGGTCGGAATGGTGGGTGCAGCTCTCCGCCTCGGTGGTCTGGGGCCTGTCGTTCTCGACCCTGTTGACGCTGGTGCTGACGCCGGTGCTGCTGGCCGCCCCGATGGTCGCCTCGCGGCGCTTTGGCTGGCTGTGGCGGCAGATCCGCGGCGAGCCGGCCCCCAAGGCCGTCAAGCCCTACGACATCTCCCGGGCCGCGGAATAGGCGCATGGCCGGGCTCACCTCCCGCCTGGCGGGCCTGGAGGACATCGCGGCCCTCAGGGCGGTGATGACGGCGGCCATCGGCGAACTGCAGAAGGGCTTCCTGACGTCCGAGCAGATCGAGTCCAGCCGCACGATCATGGGCCTGGACAGCCAACTGGTCGCCGACGGCACCTATTTCATCATCGAAGCCGACGCCCGGATCGCCGGCTGCGGCGGCTGGAGCCGGCGGGCCACGCTTTACGGCGGCGATCACACGCCTGGCCGCGAACCCGCCTTGCTCGACCCGGCGATGGACGCCGCCCGGGTGCGCGCCATGTACACCCATCCTGACTTCGCCCGGCGCGGGGTCGGTCGGCTGATCCTGCAACTCTGCGAGACCGCCGCCAAGGCCGAGGGGTTCAAGCGCCTGGAGCTGATGGGCACGATGTCGGGTCGCCCGCTCTACGAGAGCTACGGTTTCACGCCGATCGAAGAGGTCATTGACGACCGGGGCGGCGCGCCCGTTCCCCTGACCCGCATGGGCAAGGCGATCGCGACCTAGGCGCGGACGTCGAGCTTCTGACCCTGGGTGGCCGTGGGGGTCTGGCTTGGGCCGGTGGACGCCGCCACATGGGCCAGCACGCCGCCGAAGGTGACGACAGGCTTTGCCCCCGAGGCCGTGCCCGGCTTGGCGTGATCCTGCTTGTTCACGCCGAACGGCCCGTCCTTGGGATGCGAGGGGTCGATGTTGCGCTTGGCGTTGTCGACGTCCGTGCAGTTCTTGCACGAGTAGCCGTTGACGGTGACCGGCGTCGGATAGTTGACCGTGTTGATCGACAAGGCTTCGCCCCGAAAGCGCGGTCCGCGCAGTTGTCCGCCCCTTCTATTCGATCAGGCTGAGCAATTGGTTACAGGGCTCAAACTTCCCGCGTCTGGCGTTTCCACAGCGCCGCGTATTCGCCGCGTTTGTCGAGCAGCTCGGTGTGGGTCCCGCGCTCGACGATCTTGCCGCGGCGCAGGACCACGATCTGGTCGGCGTCGACGATGGTCGACAGGCGATGGGCCACCACCAGGGTGGTGCGCCCGGCGCGGACCTTGCGCAGGGTTTCCTGGATCGCCGCCTCGGTCGGGCCATCCAGCGCACTGGTGGCTTCATCCAGAACCAGCAGGCGCGGATTGGCCAGCAGGGCGCGGGCGATACCCACCCGCTGGCGCTCGCCGCCGGAGAGCTTCAGGCCCCGCTCACCGACCGCCGTGGACATGCCGTTGGGCAGGCTGTCGATGAACGGGCCGAGCTCAGCGGCTTCGGCGGCGGCGCGCACCTCGGCATCGGCGGCCTCGGGGCGGGCGAATGCGATGTTGGCGTAGAGGGTGTCGTTGAACAGGGCCACGTCCTGCGGCACCAGCGCGATGGCGCCGCGCAGGGCCTCCTGCTTGACCTGGCGCATATCGAGGCCGTCGAGGGTCACCCGCCCTTGTTGCGGGTCGATCAGGCGCATCGCCAACCGCACGGCCGTGGTCTTGCCGGCGCCCGAGGGCCCGACCAGCGCCGTGGTGGTCCCCGGCGGGGCGACGAAGCTGACGTCGCGCAGGCCGATGGAGCGGGCGTCATGCTGGAAGGTGACGTGCTCGAAAGCCACAGCGGCCCCCTGCCCGGCCTTGCGGCTCATGGGCGGCGGCAGGGCGACGGCGTCCGGGGCGTCCGTAATATCCGGCTGCATGCCGCGCAGTTCGACCATCTGCTCCATGTCGATGAAGGCCTGGCGGATCTCACGGTAGTTGAAGCCCAGCATGCCCAGCGGCTGGTAGAGGCCGCGCAGCAGGAAGATGGCCATGGTGATGTCGCCGATGCGCAGCTCGCCGCTGGAGACAGCGGCGCCGGCCATCACCGTCATGATCGCCAGGCCGGTGGTCAGGATAAGCGACTGCATGCCGTTCAGCAGGTTCAGCGAGTTGTTGGCCCGCACGCTGACGTCGATATAGCGGTCCATGGCCTTGCTGTAGGCGCCGACGACGCGGCCCTCGGAGCCGAAGGTCTTGACCGTCTCGTAGTTGATCAGGGCGTCGACCGAGAGGCCCGCCACCCTGGAATCGGCCTCGGCCCACTCGCGCCGGTGGCCGAGCCGCCAGTCGGTGATTCGGAAGGTGACCACGGTGTAGACGACGATGGTGACGAAGGTGGTCGCCGAGAACCGCCAGCCCAGGCGGGTCGCCAGCACCGCCATGGCCATCACCAGCTCGATGGCCGTCGGCCCGATGTTGAACACCACGCTGCGGATCAGGAAGTCGGTGGAGCGCGAGCCGCGGTCGATGATCCGCGACAGCGTGCCCATCTGTTTCGACTGGTGGAAGTCCAGCGACAGCGACAGTGCATGCTGGAAGGTCTCCACCGCCGCCTTGGCCATGGTCGCCTGGGAGACGCGGGTGAAGATCGCGTCGCGGATGTAGGGCACCCAGGTCGAGATCAGGTTGAGCCCGGCATAGCCGGCGGCGCCGACGATGAAGGCCGTGCTCAGCGTGGCCGAGCCCAGGGTCGGGCCCTTCAGGCCGCTGATCGCATCGCCCAGCACCACCGGCGCCCAGACCCCGGCGAACTTGCCCACCAGCACCAGGCCCAGCGCGACGGCGATGCGGGTGCGCAGCCAGGGCGCGCCGGAGCGCATCACCAGCCGGCCGAGGTCGGCCATCGAGCGCCAGAAGCTGAACTTCACCCCTGCCGCGGCCGGGGCGCCGCCAAAGCGGCCGCCGATCATTCCAGGGTGGGCGAAGGCCAAGCGCGCGAGCTCTCAGTGGACGAGGATGGTGGATTGCACGCCACCACCCGGCGTCATCCAGTCGACGCGTAGGCCGGCAGGGGTGAACTGGCTACTGAGCGGGCCCTGCGCAAGGGGTGGGGACGGGGGAAGGTCGGCCAGGGCCTTTGCGCGAACCACGGCTTGGTTGAAACTCCTTAACCCTGTGGCTAGCTAATCGGGCTAAAGGCGCGAGCTCGCAAGCGCGCGGGTTTTTCCGGAGTTCTCTGACATGGTGCCAGCGTTCGGCGGCCTGAAGTCTGTGTGTGTGTTCTGCGGCTCCTCCGACGCCGCCGATCCCGCCTATCTTCGCGCCGCGGGCGACCTCGGCCGCGCGCTCGCCGCGGCGAGCCTGCGCCTGGTCTACGGCGGCGGCGGCGTGGGCCTGATGGGCGCGGCCGCGCTCGCGGCCCATGCGGCCGGCGGGGCGGTGCTGGGGATCATCCCCGAATTCCTGATCGGCAAGGAGCGCGCGCTGGAGAGCGTCGAGCACGTGGTGGTGACCTCCATGCACCAGCGCAAGCAGATGTTCTTCGAGGAGTCGGACGGGTTCGTCATCCTGCCCGGCGGGATTGGCACCTTGGAGGAGG
>JANXXK010000340.1 GCA_025350685.1 Alphaproteobacteria bacterium
CGGCTCAACCGGCGAGGTGCTGGCCGGGGTGGTCAAGATGATCGAGCCGGAGCTGTCCGGCGACTTCGCCACCCTGATGACCTGGGCCGACACCTTCCGCCGCCTCAAAGTCCGCGCCAACGCCGAGACGGCGCTGGACGCCCAGACCGCGCGGCAGTTCGGCGCCGAGGGCATCGGCCTCTGCCGCACCGAGCACATGTTCTTCGCTCCCGCGCGGATCGCCGCCGTGCGCGAGATGATCCTGGCCGACGACGAGGCCGGTCGCCGCACGGCGCTGGCCAAGATCCTGCCCATGCAGCGGGCCGACTTCGTCGAGCTGTTCGGGATCATGGAGGGCCTGCCGGTGACCATCCGGCTGCTTGACCCGCCGCTGCACGAGTTCCTGCCGCACACCGAGGAGGATGTCGCCGCCGTGGCCGCCGCCACAGGCCTCGACGCGGCCAAGCTGATGCGCCGGGCGCAGGAACTGCATGAGGTGAACCCGATGCTGGGCCATCGCGGGTGCCGGCTGGGCGTGAGCTATCCCGAGATCTACGAGATGCAGGTCCGCGCGATCGTTGAGGCCGCCTGCGAGGTGGCCGCCGCCGGCCGCCCGGCGCCGATCCCGGAGATCATGCATCCGCTGGTGGCCAAGGGCGAGGAGATGCGCTTCCTCCGTCAACTCACCGACCGCGTCGCCAAGCAGGTTATGACCGAGCAGGGCCGCGAAATCGAATACGCCGTGGGCACCATGGTCGAACTGCCCCGCGCCGCCCTCCGCGCCGGCGACCTGGCCGAATATGCCGAGTTCTTCTCGTTCGGCACCAACGACCTGACCCAGACCACCTTCGGCATCAGCCGCGACGACAGTGGCCGGTTCCTCAACGCCTATATCGACAAGGGCATTTTCGACAAGGACCCCTTCGTCAGCCTCGACACCGAGGGCGTCGGCGACCTGATCCGCATCGCCGCCGAGCGGGGCAGGGCCGCACGGCCCGACGTCAAGCTCGGCATCTGCGGCGAGCATGGCGGCGACCCGGCCTCTATCGCCTTCTGCGAGCTCGTCGGCCTGGATTACGTCTCCTGCTCGGCCTACCGCGTGCCGATCGCGCGTCTGGCCGCCGCCCAGGCCGCCCTCGGCGAGCGCGAGAAGGACCGGTAGAGCCTTTGACCCAGCGACGGCATCGCGCACTTTGACACGAGGGGCTGAGCCGGATATTCAACACACTTGTTGAATATTTGGAGCCCCGATGGACATCCTGGTAGAGCGCGACATGCGGGCGTCGCCACAGGCGGTGGCGGCAGTGATGTTCGATCCGGCCCGCGATCCGCAATGGATCGGGGGGGCGCAGTCCGTCGAGCCGTCGGAGACCCCGACGCAGATCGGGGCCAGGACGCGCCGCCACGGCGGCTTCCTCGGACGCAAGTTCTCCTGGGTGACCGAGGTGGCGGCCTTTGAGCCCGACCGACGCCTGGCGATGACCTTCCTGGAAGGCCCGATGCAGGGGAGCGTCACCTATCAGATCGCGCCGGCCGGGGCCGGGTCGCGCGTCAGCATCCGCAACCAGGGCCGGGCAGGGTTCGCGTTTCCCGGCATGGCCTGGATGCTGCGCCGGTCGGTGGCCAAGGACCTGGACCGGCTGGCGGCCCTGGTCGAGGCCGCGGCGTGAACCAGTTTGGGCAGGACCCGCTCAGCCAGGCCCTGACCGCCGTCGCCCACCCCGTGCGCCGCGAACTGCTGGAGCGGGTGCGGGCGCGGCCCTCACGGGTCACCGACCTGGCTGCGGGGTTCGACATCTCATTGGCGGCCGTGTCGCGACATTTGAAGGTTCTGGAAAGCGCGGGGTTGGTCCGCCGCAGCATCGAGGGCCGCGATCACTTCATCGCCGCCAGCGGCGAAGGCTTGGACGAGGTGGCCGGCTGGGTGCAGCGCCAATCGGCGGCCTGGGGCGCCCGGCTGGAGGTCTTGAAAGAGATCATGGAGAACGGCCGTGGCGACGCCTAGCCTCAATCGCGCCTCGGCGTCCGTGACCATCCAGGCTCCGGCGGAGACCGTGTTCGACGCCTGGCTGGACCCCGCCATCGCCGGGGGCTTTCTGGCCGCCGGGACCATGCACGTTTCCCGGTTCGAGAATGAGCCGAGGGAGGGCGGGGCCTTCCGCCTCGACATGCTCGGCGACGGCGAGCCGATCGAACACGTCGGGCGCTATGTGCTGATCGAGCGGCCGCGGCGGCTGGTGTTCACCTGGATCTCGGCGGGCACGGACGGGATGCTGTCGCTGGTCACCGTCGATTTCACGCCGGTCGACGGCGGCGTGCGCGTCGACCTGGAGCATGAAGGCATCCCCGACGCCGAGAAGGCCGGACGGCACACCAACGGCTGGCACACCATCCTTGGGAAGCTCGCACAGGCGCCGTTCAACTGATCGCAGGAGACGACCGATGTCCGAAACCGCAAACCGAACCGTCCACGACACCCGTTTCCCGAACGAGAGCGCTGACTATCGCGCCGCCCGTGATCGGCTGCTGGAAGCCGAGATCGCATTGCGCCGCGAGGCGGAGGCCGTCGCAGCCCAGCGCCGCGCCTTGCCGCCCGGCGGCGTGGTCCCGCAGGACTACGTTTTCGACGGCGAGAATGGGCCGGTGAAGCTCTCCGAGCTGTTCGGCGACAAGCAGACCCTGCTGCTCTACGGCTTCATGTACGGGCCGGCGATGGAGAAGGCCTGTCCCTCCTGCACCTCGTTCATCGACGCCCTCGACGGCGAGATGCGGCACATCCGCCAGACGGCGGCGATCGCCGTGGTCGCCCGTTCGCCCCTGGCGCGGTTGAAGGCCCACGCCGCCGACCGCGGCTGGACGGATACACGGCTGCTGTCGTCGGCGAGCAACAGCTTCCATGCCGACTACCACGCCGAAACCGCCGAGGGTTCGCAGCGGCCGATCATGAACGTCTTCACGCGGCAGGGCGGGGAAATCCGCCACAGCTGGGCCTCGGAACTGGCCTTTGCGCCTATGGACCCCGGTCAGCACCCGCGCCACATCGACATGTTCTGGCCGCTCTGGGCGACGCTCGACCTGACGCCGCAGGGCCGCGGGGATTTCAACCCGAAGCTCAGCTACGACTAGGCGCTGCCAGGCCCAAGCCCAGGGCCTCGCCGCCGCTCCGCTTTCGTCGAACTCCAACTCGCTTTCAGGCCTGACAAGCCCGGCAATCTCTGGCCTCCTCCCGCCACACAACGGGGGAGGGTGTCATGGCCCAGGGATTCGACGCTGCGGCTGCGACCGCGACCTATCTGGCGACGCTGACGCCGGAACAGCACGCCAAGGCCACGGCCTATACGCAAGGCGGCCACTGGCTACTGCTGTGGGGGACACTGGTCAGCATCGCGGTCTCCTGGATCGTCATCAGGTCCGGCGTCCTGGTCCGCACGCGCGGCGGGATCGAGGCGAAGCAGCCCAGGCCGTGGCTGGCGGTGCTGGTCGTGGTGGTCGTGGACACCGTCCTCGAGGGCCTGCTTTCGATCCCCTGGGACGCCTATGCCGGATGGTGGCGGGAGAAGAGCTACGGCCTGACCAGCCGCGCCTTCGGCGGCTGGCTGGGCGAGCACTTCCTGCAGATGGCCGTCGGCGTGGTGGCGACCCTGATCACCTTCTCGCTGCTCTATTGGCTGATCCGGCGCTTCCCCAGGACCTGGTGGCTGTGGAGCGGGCTCGGCATGGCGGCGATCTCGATCATCTTCTTCATCCTCGGCATCTTCCTGATCGAGCCTCTGTTCAACAGCTACAAGGTCGCCCCGCCCGGGCCGATGCGCGACGAGGTGGTGGCGATGGCCAACCAGGTGGGCGTGCCGTCGGACAAGATCCTGATCTACGACGGTTCCAAGCAGTCCAACCGCTACACCGCCAACGCCGGCGGCCTGTTCGGCTTCGGCCGCGTCGCCATGAGCGATGTGATGTTCAAGAAGGACGCCGACCTGGCCGAGGTGCGCGGCGTCGTCGGCCACGAGATGGGCCACTACGTGCGCAAGCACATCCTGCTGGGCGCCCTGGAAACCGGGCTGATGACCCTCATCGGTCTGTTCCTGGTCGACCGCCTGTTTCCGCGGGCCGCGGGGCTTCTTGGCGCCAAGGGGGTGACCGGGGTCGCCGATCCCGCGGGCCTGCCGGTGATCTCCGTCGTGCTGGCGATCCTGGGGCTCCTGGCGACGCCGCTCAGCAACACCTTCAGCCGCTGGGCGGAATCCGACGCCGACCACTTCTCGGTCGTCCATTTCGACGAGCCGGACGGCCTGGCCAAGGCGCTGGTGAAGACCATCGAATACCGCGCCGACAGCCCGTCCGCGGTCGAGGAATTCATCTTCTACGACCACCCGTCCGTGCGGGCCCGCGTGCAGGCGATGATGGCCTGGAAGGCGGCGCATCCGAAGGCCGAACAAACCCCGCTCACGCCGGTGAAAGCCGGGGCCCAAGCTGAGGCGCCGCACTAAGGTTCGTGGAATTCCGGGGCCCGCTTGGGTCCCGGATTTCGCCGCGATGAGCGGGTGGAGGTTCAGCGCTTCCTGACGAACACCGTGCCGGCGGAGTAGCCGGCGCCGAAGGAGCAGATCAGGCCGGTCTCACCGGCGGCGAAGTCGTCGTTGGCGCGGTGGAAGGCGATGATCGAGCCGGCCGAGGAGGTGTTGGCGAACTCGTCGAGGATGATCACGTTCTCGCCCGGCGCCGGCTCGCGGCCGAGCACGCGGCGGCCGATCATCTCGTTCATGTTGATGTTGGCCTGGTGCAGCCAAAGGCGCTTTAGCGTCGTGGCGTCGATGCCGATGTCCGAGGCGTGCTCGACGATCATGTCGCTAACCAGCGGCACGACCTCGCGGAATACCTTGCGGCCTTCCTGGACGAACAGCTTGTCGACTGCGCCGACGCCCTCCGGCGCGCCGCGGTTCAGGAAGCCGAAGTTGTTGCGGATGTTGTTGGAGAACTGGGTCTTCAGCCGCGTGCCGAGGATATCCCAGCCGGCATTCTTTCCGCCTTGGGCCGCGCGCTCGCCCGCCTCGACGATCACCGCGGTCGCCACGTCGCCGAAGATGAAGTGGCTGTCGCGGTCGCGGAAATTCAGGTGGCCCGAGCAGATCTCCGGATTGACCATCAGCACGGCGCGCGCCCCGCCCGAGGTCACGAAGTCCGCCGCGGTCTTGATGCCGAAGGTGGCCGACGAGCAGGCCACGTTCATGTCAAAGGCGAAGCCTGCGATGCCGAGGGCCTGTTGCACCTCGATCGCCATGGCCGGATAGGCCCGCTGCATGTTCGACGCCGCGCAGATCACCGCGTCGATTTCGCTGGCCGGCTTGCCCCATCGGGCGATGGCTTCCCTGGCCGCCTCGACGGCCATCTCGGCCAGCACCGAGAGCTCGTCGTTGGAGCGCTCCGGGATGTTCGGCCGCATCAGCTCGGGATCGACCAGGCCGGTCTTGTCGACCACGTAGCGCGCCTTGATGCCCGAGGCCTTCTCGATGAACTCGACCGATGAGGGGGTGAGCGCGGCGACCTCGCCGGCTTCGATGGCCGGCGCGTTGGCGGCGTTGAAGCGTTCGACGTAGGCGTTGAAAGTCTCCACCAACTCGGCGTTCGAGAGGCTGTAGGGCGGCGTGTAGAGGCCGGTTGCGGCGATGACGGCGTCGGGCAAGGTCTGACCTTCGAACTGCGAAGGCGGAGTGATAGCACGCCGGTCGCGCGCGTCAGCCGCCGTCTCGCCGATCCCAAGACCCTGCGCTGATAGGTCCGTGTTGAAGCGACGGGCTTTTTCTTGACCAGGACCCCGGCGCGCGCGCAGCTTCCTGACCCCAGGAGTCGGCGCCGTTGAATCAGGCTCTTTTCGAGCAACTCGCCCTATCGGGGCTGGCCGTGACCCTCCTGGTCGGCCTGGCCGCCTGGGCCAGCATCGCCAAATCCGCGGCGCCGCTGGACGACGCCCGCGCGCGCCGGATTCTCGGCGAGGAATTCCCCGGCAAAAAGCTCGACGGTCTGTGGGTCGCCGTGGATGGGATGGGCGCGTTGGCCAGGTCCGGCGGCATGGCCCTGGTGCTTTGCCGGCTGGGCGATGGCTTCGTGGCCCGCCAGATCCCCTGGGCCCGGGCGCTGGCCGCCAGCTTCAAGGACGGCCGGATCAGCATCGACCTGACCGACGTGGCCGCGCCCAAGGCGGTGATCGCGCTGCCGTCCTGGCCGCCGACCGGCCCGCAAGAGCAAGCCCCGACAAAGGACTGGGCCGCCTGATGAAGACCTTCGACCCGGTCACCCTGGCGACCCCGCTGTTCATCCTCACCGTCATCGCCGAGATCCTGCTGGCGCGGTTCCGGGTGGTGAAGGCGAACTACGAGACCAGGGACACGGCGGCCTCACTGGTCATGGGCCTGTTCTCGACGCTGTCGAGCCTGCCGGTGGCCGGACTCACCGTGGCGGCGGGACTTTGGGCCTACCAGCACCGTGTTTTCACGATCTCGATGAGCTCGCCTGTCGCCTGGGTGGCGATCTTCTTCCTGGAAGACGTCACCTACTACGGGTTCCACCGCCTCAGCCACGAGCGCCGCCTCTGGTGGGCGAGCCACGTGAACCATCACTCCTCGCAGCACTACAACCTGTCGACGGCGCTCAGGCAGACCTGGACCGGCGGGGTCGCCGGGACCTGGCTGCTGTGGATTCCCCTGTCGCTGATGGGCTTCCCGCCAGCCATGGTGGCCATCGAGAAGGGGATCAGCCTCGTCTACCAGTACTGGATCCACACAGAGGCTATTCGGAGGATGCCGCGCTGGTTCGAGGCTGTGTTCAACACGCCCAGCCACCACCGGGTGCACCATGCCCGGAACCCGCGCTACCTCGACAAGAACTACGCCGGCATCCTGATCATCTGGGACCGGATGCTCGGCACCTTCCAGCCCGAGCTGGACGAGGAAGCGCCGCGCTACGGCCTAGTGCACAACCTGGGCACCTTCAATCCGCTGCGCGTCGCCTTCCACGAGTGGATCGCCATCTCCCAGGACATCGTGCGCAGCCCCCGCCACGCGCTGGGCTGGCTGTTCGGACCGCCCGGCTGGAGCCCGGATGGCAGCCGCGACACCAGCGCCAGCCTGAAAGCCCAATGGGCGGCGCGGCAGGAGGCGCCGCCGGAGCGGGAAAGCGTCCTAGTCCCTTAGCAACGGCAGGCTGAGGCCGCTGACCGGCCTGGCGCCGAGAATCTCGCGGCGGAAGCGGAAGAGTTCGGCGGGGCGGCCGCCGGTGTCGGAGTCCATCCGGCCCAGCCCTTCGACAAGTTCGGCGCGTTCCAGCGCGCGGCGGAAGTTCTGCTTGTGCAGGGGCGCGCCGGCGATGGCTTCCACCGCGCGTTGCAGGGCCGAGAGGGTGAAAGCCTCGGGTATCAGCTCGAACACCACGGGGCGGTACTTCAGCTTGCCGCGCAGACGGCTGACGGCGGTGGCCAGGATCCGCCGGTGGTCCGACAGCATCGGGTCGCCCAGCGCGGCGGCCAGCGGGGCAGGGATGGCGGCGGCGGCTTCGCCGCGATCGCGGGCGGCTTCGGGGGCGAGACCGGCTTCGTAGAGCAGTTCATAGCGTTCGAGGACGCGTTCCTCGTTCCAGGGGGCGGCGTCGAGGGCGAACAGCAGGCGGGCGCGAGCCAGTCGCTGCGGATCTCCGTCGGCCCAGCAGCGGAGCGCGTCTTCGATCGGGGGCAGGGCGGCGGGGCGGCCGTCGCGCCAGTCTTCCCAGGGGAAGAACCGCGCCCAGGGCCGCCACTCCGAACCTGGGGCGTGGGTGTCTACGGCGGTCGGCGCGAGCGCCAGGTACCCCACCGAGATCACCCGGCCGTGGTCCGATCGGGCGCCCATGTCGGCCAGCGGCGCGTCGCGGCCCTTGTCGCCGAAGGTGTAGAGCTGCTCGACGTAACCCAGGCTGAACCGGGTCTGTTCGGTGACGAAGGCCCGCATCGCCAGCTCGAAGGTGCGGTGGCCCAGGGGATCGAAGGGGCCAAAGGGCAGGCCCTCGGCGCTGGCCCCGCGCGGGCGGACGCCGAGCACCACCGCCTCGCCGTCCTGGATCGCCACCACGACCGCCGAGAGGCCGATCACCATGCCGCCATGGCGCGCGCTGTCGGGCGTGACGCTCATTCGGTGTCGAACGCCAGCGCGTGCGGCGCATAACCGGCGGCCTCGGAGAGCAGGTGGTAGCGCTGCAGGTAGCGTTCTTGCGCCTGGGCCGGCGGCAGCGGATCGATGGTAAGCCGGTAGCCGGGTGGCGGGGGGTCGAAGAACGCGATGGATTCCTCGTGCCCGAAGCCGGCCAGCTGGGTCGCCTCGAAGAAGGCGCAGGCGCGGTCGGCCTGTTTGATCAGCTTCTTGATCATCGGTGGGGTCTTGGCCGGCAGGCCGAAACGGGTGTGGATGGCGCCCTCCAGCCGTTCCTCGAAGGTGTGGTAGTCGACACCGAGGGCGGCCTTGAACGGGCTGATCATGTCGCCGATCACATATTCCGACGCGTCATGCAGCAAGGCGGCGAGGCGCCATTTGGGGGCCACGCCGGGCTGGATGTGGGCGACGATCTCTTCGACCACCACCGAATGCTGGGCCACGGAGAAGGCGTGTTCCCCGATCGTCTGGCCGTTCCAGCGGGCGACGCGGGCCAGGCCGTGGGCGATATCCTCGATCTCGATGTCCATCGGCGAGGGGTCGAGCAGGTCCAGCCGCCGGCCGGAGAGCATGCGCTGCCAGGCGCGGGGCGCCTTGCCTGATTGACGCAGCCCTTTCCTCACCGGCGCATTCCCTCCACAGTCCCGTTCATGGCGAAGGTCGTGAACTGACCCATGACCTGCGAAATATCAATGCGAGCATAGGGGCTGAGGCCCGGCGTTCACGCAAGGAGGAGCCGATCTCATGAGTTGGGCTCGTATCATGGCGCCCCTGTCGGGCGGGACAGGCGATGCTGCGGCGGTGGCCGCGGCGGTCATGCTGGCCGAGCCGTT
Source organism: Alphaproteobacteria bacterium (assembly GCA_025350685.1). GTDB lineage: Bacteria > Pseudomonadota > Alphaproteobacteria > Caulobacterales > Caulobacteraceae > Phenylobacterium. The sequence continues at coordinate 8,987 of JANXXK010000340.1, forward strand.
CCAGGCCGAGATGGTCGGCGTCTACACGCCCGCCGACGTGGCCGACGTCATGCCCTGGATGGGCGAGGGCTTCCTAGGGGGCGTGCAGACCACGGCGCTGGAGAGCCTGAAAGAGGCGGCCCTGGCCGGCGAGAAGAACGCGCGCGCCGCCATGGAGACGACCAGCTACGCCAAGAGCCGCTTCATCGCGCTGCAAACCCCCGTCTGGGCCGGCCTGTCGGCGGAGAGCCGGCTTTGCGACGTGGTGGTGTTCACCTCCGATCCGCCGCGGGGCCGCGGCCCGCTGGCCGAGGCGTTCCAGCAGATGGTGGCCGACGAGCAGCGGCCGGTGCTGATCGCCCGGCCGGGGCTGAAGGTCGGCGGCACGGTGGCGGTGGCCTGGGACGGCGGCAAGGAGGCGAGCCGCGCCGCCCGCCTGGCCGTGCCGCTCCTCGAAAAAGCCTCGAAAGCGGTGATCCTGGCCGCGCCCAAGGCCAGTTCGCGCAGCTTCGACGCGGGCCGGCTGAAATCCTACTACGCCGCGCGCGGGGTGGACGCCGAGGTCGATCTATTGCCGGATTCCGGCGATCCGGCGCCGGTGCTGCTCTATGCGGCGAAGAAGGCCGGGGCCGATATCCTGGTGGCCGGGGCCTTCGGCCACCCCCGGCTGCAGGAATTTATCTTTGGCGGAACCACCCGCACTCTGTTGAACTCCGACGAGCTGTCGTTGTTCTTGTCTCACTAGCTTTGCGAAGGACGCCCAATGACCCTGTCGCGCATCGTGATGCGGCTCGCCCGCAATCCCGGCACCGAATTCGCCGGTGGCGACGACCACCGCGGCTATGCGCTGACCGCGCCGCTCACCGACGACGGCCACCTGGACGAAGCCGCCTACGCCAAGACCAAGGACGCCTGCGCCGTGCGCCGTTTCGCCCCGGACGAGGACCCGGCGGACGGCCGGCTGCTGAAGCGCGGGCAGCGCTGGTTCTTCGACTATGAAGGCGACGACGTGGCCGACGATGAGCAGCCGTTCCGCCTGGGCCAGCACAGGTTCGCGGTGGGGGAATATGTGACCGTCACCGACGAGGGCGGCCGGCCGCTGACCTACAAGGTCGTCGAGGTTCAGCCCGCGGGGTGACGAGCGACCGATTGCGGTTCCGCAATCGGTCTCCGATCCGGGCGGGGGCGTGATCGGCGCGACGAACGCCCGCGTCGGCGACGCGGGCCGGCGCATCAGACCCCGGCGTTGCGGCGGACCAGGCGTTTGACGTCATTGAACACGTCGTGGTGGTTGCCAGTGCGTGACTTGACCACCGCCACGGTGACCGGACCGACCTTCGGGCCGCCGGCTTCGTAGCCCACCGCCGCCCAGCCGTCCTTCAGGTTGTCCCGGGCCACGATGTAGGTGGCCCGGAAGCCGCGCCGCTGCGGCGAGAAAGCCTCGCCGCGCAGACGGACGTCGCGCGCCATGCGGATCACCGCGCCGTTCTCGCCGGCGTTCACGTGGATCGGGCCGACGTTGACGTCGGCCTTGCCGCCTTCGTCGGCGGCGATGTGGATGCCCGGGAGGTCGATGTGGGTGGCCGCCCCGACATCGGCGGCGTCCTTCGCCTCGTTTTCGGCGTCCTTCACCTCGCCCAGGGCGTCGTCGGCCGCCTGTTTGGCGACCATGGCGGCGCCCTTGGCCTGGCCCGCAGCGATCTTGGCTTCGGCCCCCTTCGCATCTTGGGGGGCGCCCTTGGCCGCGGTCTCGGCGGATTTCACCTGGGCGTTGGCCTCGGCGACCTTGGCGGCGCCCACCTGGGTCTCGGTCTGGACCTCGCCCTGCAGCTCCTGCTCGATGGGCGTGAGCGCCTGTTCGTAGCCGCCGGAGACGGGGATCAGGCGCAGCGTGACCTGGTCGCCGTCACGGGTCGTGTAGAGGCAGGTCTTCTGGTCGGGCGCGATGCTGGATCGCATCAGGTCGCCCTGCGAGGCGGGGCAGTCGAGCGCCACGCGCGCGGTGGGCGGCGCCCCCGGGGCGCAGGCGCTAAGCCCGCCGATAGCGAGGCCGCTGGCCGCGAGGAAGAGCAGCGTCTTCATGAAAAGGGCTCCGGTCGGTTCCTTCTGGAACCTGACCGGAGCCCCTTCAAAAGGCGAGTGAATTCGGCGTAACGCCAGTGACGGCGCGCCTACTGCCCGGGCCGCGAGCCCGCGCCCTCGCGCCGCGCCAGGAAGGCCAGGCGTTCGAACAGGTGCACGTCCTGTTCGTTCTTCAGCAGGGCGCCGTGCAGGGGCGGGATCAGCTTGGTCGGATCCTTTTCCTTCAGCGCGTCGGCGTCGATATCCTCGACCATCAAGAGCTTCAGCCAGTCGAGGAGCTCGGAGGTGGAGGGCTTCTTCTTCAGGCCCGGCACCTTGCGCATGTCGTAGAAGATGCGCAGCGCCTCGCCGACCAGCTTCTGCTTGATGCCCGGGAAGTGGACCTCGACGATCTCGTTCATCGTCTCGGCTTCGGGGAAGCGGATGTAGTGGAAGAAGCAGCGGCGCAGGAAGGCGTCGGGCAGTTCTTTTTCATTGTTCGAGGTGATCAGCACGATCGGACGCACCGCAGCCTTGATCGTCTCGTTGGTCTCGTAGACGTAGAATTCCATCCGATCGAGCTCCTGCAGGAGGTCGTTGGGGAACTCGATGTCGGCCTTGTCGATCTCGTCGATCAGCAGCACGGGGCGCTCCTTGCTCTCGAACGCCTCCCAGAGCTTGCCCTTCTTGATGTAGTTCTTGACGTCCTTGACGCCGACTTCGCCCAGCTGGCTGTCGCGCAGGCGGGTCACCGCATCATATTCGTAGAGGCCCTGGATCGCCTTGGTGGTCGACTTGATGTGCCAGGTGATCAGCGGGGCCTTGAGCGCCTTGGCGATCTCATAGGCCAGCACCGTCTTGCCGGTGCCGGGTTCACCCTTGATCAGGAGCGGACGCTCCAGGGCGATGGCGGCGTTCACCGCGACCTTCAGGTCTTCTGTCGCGACGTAGTCGTCAGTGCCTTCAAAGCGCTCGCGCATGCATGGTCCTCGGAGTCGGGTGTTGGCCCGCGTTTCGAACAGTTGTTCGCCTAGCGCAACCTAATGGCCCGCGCGCGCCATGCAAGCGGCTTGACGCTTGCTCGCGGTGCGGCTCAACCGCCGGGTGCGGGCCTAGCGTGGCGATGCGTTGTCGCCGCCACAGACTCGGAGCTAGTCAGGATGCGCAACGAAAGGGCCGGCCCGCCTTGAACCTCGCGATCCTCCAGGCCCGCATGACCTCGACACGCCTGCCCGGCAAGGTGATGGCGCCCGTACTGGGCGAGCCGATGATCGGCCGCCAGATCGAGCGGCTGCGGCGGTGCAGGCGCATCGACAAGCTGATGGTGGCGACCAGCACCGACGGGTCCGACGACCCGCTGGCAGCCTATTGCGAGAAGCTGGACACGGCGGTGTTCCGCGGACCCCTGCACGACGTCCTCGAGCGGTTCGCTGCGGCGGCGCGGCGCAATCCCGAGGCCAAGGCGCTGGTCCGCCTGACGGCGGACTGCCCGCTGGCCGACCCCCAGTTGATCGACCGGGTGATCGACCACCACCTGGCGGCCGGCGCCGACTATACCTCCAACACCCTGGGCTCGCGCACCTATCCGCACGGGCTCGACGTCGAGGTGATCCGGCCGCGCGTGCTGCAGGACGCCAACGACTATGCGCACGATCCCTATGAGCGCGAACATGTGACGCCCTACATCTATCGCCGCCCGGAGGACTATAAGTTGGCGGGCGTGGCGCGGCACGAGTCCTTGGCCAAGCTGCGCTGGACGGTGGATTTGCCGGAGGATCTGGCTTTCGTGCGCGACGTCTACGCCAAGCTCTACCCGTTCAATCCGGCGTTCACCTCGGACGCCATCGCCGCGTTGGAGACGAACAGCGCCCCGATACCGGCATGAGCGCCGCGCCGCAGGTGCGCCTGCGCAAGGCGGCGCCGGGCGACGCCCTCGACGTGCTCGCCTGGCGCAATGATCCGGTGACGCGGGCCATGTCGCGCGTGCAGGATGAGGTGGAGCCGGCGACCCACCTGGCTTGGTTCCGAAGCGCCCTGGACGATCCGGCCCTGACCCTGCTGATCGGCGAGGCGGAGGGCGAAAAGGTCGGCATGGTCCGCCTGGACCACGGAGCAGTGACCGAGGTTTCGATCAACGTCAGTCCAGCCTGCCGCGGGCGCAGTTTGGGATATGCGCTGCTGTCGCAGGCCCTGGCGCAGGTTGGCGGCGCGGTGGTCGCCGACATCCGGACGGAGAATCTTGCGAGTCAGCGCCTCTTCGAGCGCGCGGGCTTCCGGTTCCTCGAGACGCGCGACGGGCTGCGCCGCTTCGTTCGAGCGGCCGACTAGGCCTTGCGGAACAGCCACCATGTGAGGTCGTCGAGGCCCGTCGCGCGCTTCCAGAAGAAGCCGTAGTCGACCAGCCGGAGGTCGGCGAACCGGTCCATGTAGGCGCCGCCGAAGTCGTTCTTGAACAGCAGGCCCTCGTGGCCGCGGTAGCTGAGGGCCTCCGGTCGGGGGGAGAAGTACTCGGCGCACATGACGTATTTCGAGGCGACCCGGTGGATCTCGCCCATCGTGGCGGCCAGTCGTTCCGGCGGGACGTGGATAAGCACGCCCGAGGTGAAGGCCATCTCCACGCCGCCGTCGGGCACCGGGATCGCATCGCCGAAGCCGGCGTACAGCCGCTCGGACGGCAGCACGTTCTCGTTCAGCAGGGTCTCGCGGGCCACGGCGTTGGGCTCGATCGCCGATAGCTCGGCATCCACCACCCGCTTCAGCACCCGCAGGTTCAGGCCCAGGTTGCAGCCAACCTCCAGGATCGAGCGTGGCGGGTCGTCCTTGAGGGCCTGGCCGATCCGCTCCCACATCAGGGTGCGTGCGCGCAGAGCCTCGTCGGACGCGACGTTGCGCGCCGTGTACTCGGCGCCGAACTCGCCCGCCCAGGCGGACTTCGGGTCAGCTTTATCGGCACTCATGGCGCGTTCCGTTCTGAACTCAGCGGTTGGCAGCGACGGCGCCGACCGCCGCAGCGACCTCGGCCATCACCACGTCCCACTGGCCAAAGGCCGGCGGCAGGAAGACGCGGGTCCTCGGGTACCAGGGGTAGCGCAGGGTTTCGCCGAGTCTCGGCCAGGCGCCCGGTATCGAGATCAGGTAATTCGGCACGCCGCAGGACGCGGCGATGTTCAGCGTCGCGTTGGAGAAGCCAACCACCAGGTCCATCGCACAGCAGAGGGCGGCGACGTCATCGAGGTCCTGTTTCAGGTCGATGCCCGGCGGAGACCAGATCTCGACCCCGAAGTCGCGCTTGGCCGTGGCTAGCTCCTCCGCGCAATCGCCGTACTGCAGGTTGACGAAAGAGACGCCCTTCTGCGCCAGCACCGGCGCCCAGGTCTCGAATGGCGAGAAGTAGCGGTGGCGGGAATCCTTGCTGACCGCACTCTTCCAGAGCAGGCCGACCTTCGGCCCGGAGGGCGCCTCGGTCAGGACCTTGCGCCAGTGGGCGACACGGGCCGGGTCAGCGGCCATGAAGGAGGGGCGTGGCGGGAAGGCCTCCACCGACCGGCGGAACTGGCGCAGCAGCGAGCCCATCGGGGTCCACAGATCGATCGACGCGCCGTCGTCGATGAAGGGGACGACGCGGGTCAGCCGGCCGCCGATGTCATAGGTCGCGTGGGCGCCGACCTGCGCCTGCGGAAAGGCGCGCTGGAACATCGGAACCAGGCGCTGTTCGACGGCCAAGGTCAGATGGCCCTTGGGCCCCAGGGCCTCGATCACATCGGGCAGGGTGTTGGCGAACAGGATCTCGTCGCCGAGGCCTTGCTCGCCCACGACCAGCAGCGATTTTCCGGCCAGATCGGCGTCCGGCGCCCAGAGCGGGCGATTGATGGCGAAATCGGTGCGGCTGGCGAACAGGGGGTTAAGCCGCGCCTCGTAGTCGTCCCAGCCCTCGCCGATGCGGCCCAGCGCGATCAGGATGGTGGACCGGGACAGCCGCATCATCTGGCGGTCTTCCTCGATCAGAACGGTCTCCAACGCGCCGTCGCAGTCCTCGAGCGCCCCGGCGGCGTCGCCCAGCATCAGCCTGGCATTGCCGCGGTTGTAGCGGGCCTTGTTGAACGCAGGGTCCAGACGCAGGGCTTCCTCGAAGAACACCAGCGCATTGGTGAAGTCGCCCTGGTCGGACACCACCGTGCCCATGGTGTTCCACAGCATCGCCATGTCTGGTGTCTTGATGATCGCCGGGCGCAGGATTTCGATCGCCTCGTCGTGGCGGCCCTGGTCGCGCATGGCGCAGGCCAGGTTGTTCGATCCCTCGGGATGCTCGGGGTAGCGGTCCAGGAAGTGGCGGAAGAGCGACCCGGCCTGCGGGATCATTCCCAGGCGGAAGGCCAGCCGGCCGAGATCGTTGGCGACCTCGCTGTGATCCGGCAGCAGCTTCAGGGCGGCTTCATATGCGCTGATCGAGCTCGGGAAGTCGCCGGCCCGCTCCAGGGCGATGGCCAGCACATACCAGCCGAAGCCCGAGCGCTCGTCCTGCTCCAGGGCCTTGAGCGCCCACTCGCAGGCGGTCTTGGCGTCCTCGGCCCGGATCGCGTCGATGGCGCGCTGGAGCATGGGGGCGGCCTGCATGGCCTTGAGTTCGGAGATCGCCTGGCCGAGCCGCGCCAGGGCCTCGTTGGAGCCGGAATTGCCCAGCGCGTCGGCCGCCTGGGGCCGCATCGGCGCCGCAGTCTGCAGCGCGGCGACCGAGGTCGCGGACGATGGTGCGGGGCGTGGCATGAGAATCGACTCCGAGGGATGCTCGACTCCTGGGCGATCATGGATAACGGCGCGTTAAGACCCCGGGCGCCCGCGCGCCTGCGACAAACAAGCGCTGCCCTTCGGATGAGCAGCAAGCGCCCGTTAACCCAGGCCGCATAACTCTTCCGTGCGCACGGGCCGTCCGAAGGCGACAATAGGTCATTCGAATCGCGGAGTGCGGTTCGCAGCGCAGGTATCGGGAGGCGGAATTGCCGCTCAAGTTGTCGCTAAAGCCGGGCGAGAAGTTCGTACTCAACGGGGCGGTCGTACAGAACGGCGACCGCCGCGGCGTGCTCGTCCTGCAGAATAAGGCTTCGGTCCTTCGCGAGAAGGACATCATGCAGGAAGAAGACGCCAACACGCCGGCCAGGCGCGTCTATTTCCCGGTGATGATGATGTACCTGGATGAGGCGAACGCCGATCGGTACTACGACGAGTTTGTCCGTCGGCTGACGGAATTCATGAATGTGATCAGTAACCCCGAGGTGCTCGTCGAGTGCGTCGCGGTCTCCAAGCACTGCATGTCGCGCGAGTTCTACAAGGCGCTGATGCTGTGTCGGAAGATCATGGACTACGAAGGCGAAAGGCTGGGCAATGTCCCTTCAGGCGTATCGACAGGCCTCGGCGCAGGCTGAGAACCCGCGGCAGACCGAATACCGGCTCTTCGCGCAGGTTACGCTTGCGCTGATGGAGGCGGCGAAGGCTGATCCGAGCGACATGACGGCGCGCATCGATGCGTTGGATTGGAACCGCCGTGTCTGGACGGTGCTCAGCGACGATTGCGCCAATCCCGAGAACGGCCTGCCGGCGCCGCTGCGCGCCTCGATCATCTCGCTGGCGATGTGGGTCAGCCGGCACACCAGCGCGGTGATCCGCCGCCAGGAGCACATCGAGCCGCTGATCGACGTCAACCGGTTGATCATGCAGGGCCTGTCGCCCAACTCGACCGGCGCCGCCGCCGCGGCCTAAGCGCCCCTCCGCAACCCGCCAGATGAAACCCGTCACGCTCCGCGCCTCACGCAGGGCGTTTTGCTATGGCCAGGCGCGCATTCTGCCGGGTGGGTCGGCAACTATTGCCGGGGTGGCGGGCAGCTCGGCAGAAATTGCCGGCCAAAGACATGACTAACAGACCTATAACGCTGTCTTTTCCATAAGTTACCTGCCTACAGCGCAGCCACATTTGTGGCCCAAAGCTTGCTCCTAAACCTGCGGGCAAAACGCCCACGGCTGCCAAAATGACGGCCGAAGACCCTAGAAAAGGACTTCCCCCATGACGTTTAGCGTCAACACCAACGTCGGCGCGATGGTTGCTCTGCAAAACCTCGCGATGACTCAAAAAGATCTGATGGTCACCCAGAACCGGATCAACACCGGTTTGAAGGTGTCCAGCGCCAAGGACAACGCCGCCATCTGGGCTATCGCTCAGAACCAGCGCGCCACGTCCCGTTCGCTGAATGCTGTCGTCGATTCGCTGAATCGCGGTCAATCGACCGTCGACGTGGCGCTGGCGGCCGGGACCACGGTCTCGGATCTGCTCCTGCAGATGAAGGAAAAGGCCCTCGCGTCCTCGGACACGACGCTCGATACGGCGAGCCGTACGGCGCTGAACTCCGAGTTCAAGTCGCTCCGCGACCAGATCAACAAGACGGTGACCAACGCGGTGTTCAACGGCGGCAACATGCTGCTGGGCGCCTCGACGGGTGGCGTGCCCACCACCGTGAAGGCGATCGCCAACGCGGACGCCACCTCGGTGATCACCGTGCAGGCGCAGGACCTGTCCCTGGGCGGCGCGGCGCTAACCGCGGCGGTCGGGGTCACGGCGACGATCGGTACTGTGACGACGGCGACCAACATGATCGCCTCGCTCAACACCGCCATCGGCAACGTCTCGGCGGCTCTCGGCCAGCTCGGCACCGGCAGCAAGGCGCTGGCATCGCACCAGTCGTTCATCCACAACCTGCAGAACACCGTGGACGCCGGCATCGGCAACCTGGTGGACGCCGACCTGGCGAAGGAAAGCGCAAACCTCCAGGCGCTGCAGACGAAGCAGCAGCTGGGGATTCAGGCGCTCTCGATCGCCAACCAGTCGTCCTCGATCCTTCTCGGCCTCTTCAAGTAGGTCGCGTGGCGGCGGCGGGAGGCCTCGGCCCCCCGCCGTCCGCTTTTTCCTTCCTGGAGCGTAGGCGCCA
>JANXXK010000028.1 GCA_025350685.1 Alphaproteobacteria bacterium
GTCGCGGCGGAAACGGTCCTTGTCGAGCTTCTCGTTGGTGGTCGAGTCCCAGAGCCGGCAGGAGTCGGGGCTGATCTCGTCGGCGAGGATCACCCGGGCGAAGTCGTTCTCGTAGATGCGGCCGAACTCGATCTTGAAGTCGATCAGGGTGATGCCGACCGCGCCGAACATGCCGGTGAGGAAGTCGTTTACCCGTAGCGTCAGCGCCATCATGTCGTCGATCTCCTGGGTCGAGGCCCAGTTGAAGGCGGTGATGTGCTCCTCGGCGACCATCGGGTCGTGCAGCTTGTCGTCCTTCAGGTAGAACTCGATGATCGAGCGGGGCAGCGCCTGGCCCTCGGGCAAACCGAGCCGGGTGGAGAGCGAGCCGGCCGCGACGTTACGGCACACCACCTCCAGCGGGATGATCTCGACCTCGCGGATCAGTTGCTCGCGCAGGTTCAGCCGGCGGATGAAGTGGTTCTGGACGCCGATCGAGCCCAGCCGCGTCATGATGTGCTCGCTGATGCGGTTGTTGATAACGCCCTTACCCTCGAGCACGGCCTTCTTGGTCGCGTCGAAAGCGGTGGTGTCATCCTTAAAGTATTGAATCAGCGTGCCCGGCTCGGGACCCTCGTAGAGAATCTTGGCCTTGCCCTCGTAGATCTTCTTGCGGCGGGTCATCGTCACGCCTTCTCCGTCGGCGAGGGCTTTACCGGTCGGGGACGAAGAAAACCCGCGCGGCGGGCATTCGCGCGCGGCTCCGACTCGGCGTCTCGCTCCATATGAGGCCCGGTAAAATTAGCGGATGCGGCGGCGTCGCGCAAACCGGGCGCGTGGAACCCGCTTTCGATTGCGACGGGGGAGCGGGCGGGATATGGGAACGGCCGTTCGTACCGCTTTTCGTGACGCTTCTTGGGGACCACATGACGACGTTTGACGAACGCGAACAGGGCTTCGAGAAGCGGTTCGCGCTCGACCAGGAGCAGGAGTTCCGAGCCACGGCCAAGCGCAACCGCGCGCTGGGCGAGTGGGCGGCGGGGCTGATGGGCCTGACGGTCAAGCACGTGGCCGAATACGCCAAGGTGATCGTCAAGTCGGAGGTCGACCAGCCGGGTGACGAGGACGTGCTGCGCAAGGTCTTCGAGGACCTGAAGGGTGCCGGCGTACAGATCAGCGAGGGCGAAGTGGCCATGAAGATGGCTGAGCTACTGGCCCAGGCCCGCGAAAACGTCCGCGGCGAGAAATAACGACTTCGTAGCGCCTATTGGGCTGCGGCCTTGGCCGCCTGCGCCTCGTCCCCGAACACCCTGGCGAAAATCCTGTCCACCGCCTTGAAGTGGTAGGCGTTGTCGAACAACTCGGCGAGGTCCGCGTCGGAGAGCGTCACGTCCGGGTCGGCCTTCAGGAAATCCAGGAAATTCCCCTCGCCGCGCCAGACCTTCATGGCGTTGCGCTGGACGGCGGCGTAGGCGGTCTCCCGCGTCACGCCCTTCTGGGTGAGCGCCAGCAGCACCCGCTGCGAATGCACCAGGCCGCCCAGCCGCTCGAGGTTCTTGGACATGTTCTCCGGATAGATCACCAGCCGCTCCATGACGCCGGCCAAACGCCGCAGCGCGAAGTCCAGGTGGATGGTGGTGTCAGGCGCGATGGCGCGCTCGACGGAGGAGTGGCTGATGTCGCGCTCGTGCCAGAGCGCCACGTTCTCCATGGCCGGGACCACGGCGGAGCGGACCAGCCGCGCCAGGCCGGTGAGGTTCTCGGTGAGGATCGGGTTGCGCTTATGCGGCATGGCGCTCGAGCCCTTCTGGCCCGGGTCGAAGGGCTCCTCGGCTTCGAGCACCTCGGTGCGCTGCAGGTGGCGGATCTCGACCGCCAGCCGCTCGATGGAGGAGGCGACCACGCCGAGTGTCGCGAAATAGGCCGCGTGGCGGTCGCGCGGGATCACCTGGGTGGAGACCGGCTCGACGGCCAGGCCGAGCTTCTCGGCGACGTAGGCTTCGACCTCGGGGGCGACGTTGGCGAAGGTGCCGACCGGGCCGGAGATCGCGCAGGTGGCGATCTCGAACCTGGCCATCGCCAGGCGTTCCTTGGCGCGGACGAACTCGGCGTAGTGGCCCGCCAGCTTCAGGCCGAAGGTGGTGGGCTCGGCGTGGATGCCATGGCTGCGGCCCACGGTGGGCGTGAAGCGGTGCTCGTAGGCCCGGCGCTTCAGGGCGGCCAGCACCAGATCGACGTCCTCGATGAGCAGGTCGGTGGCGCGGCAGAGCTGCACGGCGAGCGCGGTGTCGTTGACGTCGGAGCTGGTCATCCCCTGGTGCAGGAAGCGAGCCTCGGGGCCCACCACCTCGGTCACGTAGGTCGTGAAGGCGATGACGTCGTGCTTCACCTCGCGCTCGATCTCGTCGATGCGATCGACGTCCCAGATGATGCCCTTGCCCTTTTCGCGGATGACGCGGGCGGCCTCCTTGGGGATCGTCCCGAGCTCGGCCATGGCGTCGGCCGCCAGGCTCTCGATCTCGAACATGATGGAGAACCGCGTCTGAGCGCTCCAGATATCGGCGGCTTCCTTGCGGGCGTAGCGGGGGATCATGGGCGCGGGTATGCGGGCGGCCCGGTCCGCAAGTCAAACCCTCGGGCCCAAAAAATGAAAAAGCCCCCGACGCAGCGCGCCGGGGGCCTGTTCGGTCGCGTCGTGCGGATCAGGCGCTGGCTGCGCCCAGGTGACGCTGCCGGCGCAGCATGGCGCCGAGGCCGCCGAAGCCCACGAGCATGAGGGCCCAGGCCGCCGGCTCAGGCGTCCCGGAGGGGGCGTAGTCGAAGTACCGCGAGGTCGTGGCGCCGGTGGTGTCGACCTGGAAGAACGACTGATAAGGCTGGGAAACCGTCAGGCCGGTGACCTTCACCTGCATCAGCAGATTGCCGGCGGAGGGGTCATAGTTGAAGGCGGCGCCATTCAGGGTGAGCGTTAGCGGCATCGCCCCGCCCAGACTGAAGCTGCCGAAGTTCGACAGCAGGACGCCGCGGTTGGCCGCGGCGGAGGTCGTCAGCCCGCTGGGCGCCAGCGACGTGTCCCAGAAGGACACGTCATAGCTCGCGCTATCCATGTTGCCGTTGCCGTTGTTGATGAGGGTGTTGTCGAAGAAGCTCACCGCGCTGATCGTCACCAACCCGCTGAAAGCCTGGCTGGTGTAGACCTGCTGGTAGGTGACGCCATGCGCGGGCGTCTGACTGGCGAAGCAGCTGAACGGGTAGCAGTTGCCCTGCGCGGGGTTGGACACTCCGACCGTCGTGGAACCGGTGTTGGTGGTGAACTGGGTGACGATGCCATTGGCGTCGGCGAAGGCGTTGGCGGCCAGGGCGGACGTGTTGGCGCAGGCCAGGGCGAGGAAGCTCGCCGCGCCGAGCGCGAGGGTGCGAAGGTTCATGAACTGAGTGCTCCAGACTATTGCAATGAGCGCGGTCCAGAACGCTTCAGCTCCACCGTGTTCGGTGAACCTTCGAATGGCAAATGGTATCGCCTGTCGGGCGAGTGGGCTGCGCCCGCCGCCTTAGTCCCCCTCGCCGCGGTCGGCGCGGGCCTTGGCCAGGGCTTCCTTCAGGCCGATGGAGGCCAGGAAGTAGTGGAAGGCGCCCCAGAGGCCAAACATGTAGGCGATCAGGATGCCGTGGCGGGTGGCGAGCACGAGGGAGCCTTTGCACGCCGCGCCCAGGGCGAGGTCGGTGCTGCCCTTCGGCGCGATGCCGCCCGGGCAAGCCGTCTGGAACACCGCACGCTTCGCCGACAGGAACCCGCCCACCGACTGGAAGAAGCCCTGGGCGTCCGGGTGGGTGAAGTGGAAGCTGGCGAAATGGTCGATCACCCAGCCGATGAAGGGCGGGCCACCGCCGAGCGCGATCAGGTTGAGGAAGAAGAACAGGATCGCCGTGGCGGTCGCGCGCCGGCGCGTATCGACCATGTTCTGCACCACCCCGAACGTAGGGCCGAGGTAGGTGTAGGCGAAGACGCCGGGGATCAGGAAGATGATCGTCGCCATCTGCCAGGTGGGGGCCAGGTAGATCGCCATGTAGAGCGGCGTGGCGATGGTCAGTCCGATGGCCGGGATCAGCGCATACCAGCGCGGATTGAGCCTCGCCAGCCGGTCGCTCATGAAGCCGCCCAGCAGGGTGCCCAGGCCGGAGGAGAATCCGCCGGCCAGGCCGGTGATCAGCCCGACCTGGGCGTAGTTCAGGTGGAAGGTGCGGATGAAATAGGGCGGGATGAACTGGCCCGCGCCGTAGCCGGCGAAGGAGACCAGGGTCACCCCCAGCACCATGTTCACCACCGGCCATTTGGCGAACAGGATCTTCATCACCGCGAAGATCTCGGTGAGTTCGGAGCCCAGGGTGGCGGGCGGCTTCGGCGGCTCGGCGGCGACCGCGGTTCCGGCCGCGGCTTCCGGCTCCGAATGCCCGCGCGGGGGCTCCTTGATCAGCATCCGGATGGCCAGGGCCACCAGCACGCCGGGGACGCCAACGATGATGAAGGCGATCCGCCAGGAGAAGTTCTGCGCCAGATAGCCGCCGATCACCGCGCCCAGCATGGTGCCGAGCGGGATGCCGAAGCTGTAGACGCTGAGCGCCGAGGCCCGCCGCTTGGGCTCGAAATAGTCGCTGATCAGCGAGTGGGAGGGCGGCGACAGGCCGGCCTCGCCCACGCCCACCCCGAAGCGGAAGGCGCCCAGCATCAGGAACGAGGACGCCACGCCGCAAAGGGCGGTGAACGCCGACCAGATGACGATCGCACCGGAGATGATGTTGACCCGGCTGAACCGCTCGGCGAACCGGGCGATCGGGATGCCGAGTAAGGTGTAGAGCAGGGCGAAATAGAGCCCGCCCAGCAGGCCCAACTGGGTGTCGGAGATCTTCAGGTCGAGTTTGATCGCCTGGCCGATGGTGGCGATGATCGTGCGGTCGATGAAGTTGAAGGTGTAGGCGGTGACCAGCAGCGCCAGCACCAGGCGCTTGTAGCCGACGGTGTAGACGGGCTTGGCGGCGGGGGGAGCGGAGACGGGCGCAGGCTCGGCCCCAATCCCTGCCCCAGGGGGCCCGGCGGTGGTGTCGGTCATCTGGCGGCGTTCCCAACTATTGCTCGCCGCCCGCGGGGCGGGCGGCGGTTTGGGGGGAGGTTAGGGGATGGGGGTGGGGGTGGATAGGGGGCTAGCTGACCATCTCCTCCCGCACGGTCCTCCGCGCGAGCCAGAACAGCAGCGCGCTGGAGAGGCCCGCTAGGCTCGAGGCGATGAGGGCCCAGCGGACGCCTTCCGCGGGGCCGAGGCCGAGGCCCTTGTTGAAGGCGTCGGAGAGGGCGCCGATGCAGAGCGCGCCTAGGACCAGGCCGAGGAAGTTTATGACGAAGAGCATGATCGAGGCGCTCATGGCGCGCATGCGCTGGGGGACCATGCCCTGGGCCGATGCGTAGACGGCGCCGTACCAAAGCGTGCCGGTGAAGCTGGTGCCGGCGATGAGGGCCAGCGCCAGGGCGGCCGAGGGGGTGGTGTAGATGATCATGGCGAAGGGCAGGCTGACGACGACGGCGATGGCGGGCAGCGAGCCGTAGACGCGCAGGTCGCGGGCGCCCCAGCGGTCGGCGATCTGGCCGCCGACCAGCGTGCCGAGCGTGCCGGCTATGCCGCTGATCAGGCCGAGCGCCAGGCCGATGAAGGCGCCCTTCTTCATGCCGAACCTGGCGGCGAGGGCTATGACCTCGGGGCCGTGGCAGCGGTAGAAGAAGCTGGCGGCGAAGGCGGCGTGGCCATAGCCCAGGAAGCTGCGGATGCCGGCGCCCCAGGCGAGCAGCCAGAAGGCCCGCTTGGCGGTGAGCAGATATTTGAAGGTCTCGGAGAAGGTGGCCATTCCGGCGCCGGCCTTGTCGCTGGCGGCCTGCATGGCGGCGGTGAGGCGTATGCGCGGTTCCTTCAGCGTGAAGAGGGCGACGACGGCCAGGATAAGGCCGGGCAGGGCGGCGACCATGAACGCCTTGCGCCAGCCGAAGGCGTCGGCCATCGCCCCGCCGATGGCCAGGCCCAGGAGGCTGCCGATCGGGGTGCCCATGGAGTAGAAGGCCAGCGCCGAGGCGCGCTTTTCCTTAGGGCTATAGTCGGCGATCAGGGCGTGGGAGGTGGGCGTGCAGCCGGCCTCGCCGATGCCGACGCCGGCGCGGGCGGAGACCAGCTGGACGAAGTTCTGGGCGAAGCCGGAGAGGCCGGTGAACAGGCTCCAGGCGCCCAGGCAGCTGGCGATGATGATGGATCGGTTGTGGCGGTCGGCGGCTCTCGCCAGCGGGAAGCCCAGCAGGGTGTAGACGATGCCGAAGGCGAAGCCGGAGAGCAGGCCGATCTGCCAGTCGGCCAGGTGCAGGTCGAGCTTGATCGGCTCGGCCAGGATGTTGATCACCTGGCGGTCGAGGAAGTTGACCACATAGATCAGCATCAAGAGCCACAGGGCATAGCGGCGGTAGGCGTCGGAGACGGGGGCGTAGGTGGCGTGGGCGTGGGTTTCGTCCAGCGCCGCGTCGCCGGTGGCAATTTCGGCCATGAGGTTTCCTCGCGCGGCTTCTGCGAGCCGCTGGATTTGAGCGTCCGGTATTTTCAGCGGCGTGGGAAGGGTCTTAGGCGGGCTGGGGGCGGGCCGAGTTTAGTTGCGGTGACTTGAGCTGCGAGGCGCCCTAGGCGGGAGCCTGCTGCGGACGGAGGATGCGATGGAGTTGGTGATCGGGACCAAGGCTTGGTCGACGTGGTCGATGCGGCCGTGGCTGGTGCTGAAGAAGACAGGCGCCGCATTCGACGAGACGCTGATCGAGTTGCGCCAGGAGAACAACCTCTCGGCCGACCGGATTTTGGAGCGTTCGCCGAGCGGGCTGGTGCCGTTCTTCAAGGACGGGGCGGTGGCGATCGGGGATTCGCTGGCGATCTGCGAATACCTGGCCGAACGGTTTCCGCGGGCGGGGCTGTGGCCGAGCGACGCGACGGCGCGAGCGTCGGCGCGGGCGGCGGCGGCGGAGATGCACTCGGGGTTTTCGAGCCTGCGCGGGGAGTGCCCGATGGACCTCAGCGCGCCGGTGCGTGCGGCGGAGCTGTCTGAGGCGACAGGCAAGGATGTGCGGCGGATCGTGGCGCTGTGGGGGGAACTGTTGGGCCGGTTCGGCGGGCCGTGGCTGGGGGGGGCCGAGTGGGGCATCGGCGACGCCTTCTTCACCCCGGTGGCGAGCCGGTTCCGGACCTATGGGATGAAGCTGTCGGACTTTGGCGACGCGGGGTCGGCGGCGCAGTATGGCCTGCGACTGCTGGAACGGCCGGAGTTCAGGGCCTGGGAAGCTGGGATTTGAAGACCCCCTCGGCGCTGCAGGCCAAGATCCGCCATCGCGGCGAGGCGGTGGCCGCCGGGCCGCGGCGCCTCTACCCCTGCTACTTCGACGGGATCGGGACCTCGAGGCTGACGGCGGCCGTGGTCGAGCGCGCGCTTAGCGACCCCGGCACGGCGCGCAACTGGAACACCCTGCGGCGGATGGCCGAGCTTACCGCGCCCGCCTAAGTCGGCCATAGTCGGGGCGGGCCGCTTCGAGTCTCCGTCGCCGGGGCGGCGATCCGTGGAGGCGCCTTCCTCTTGCCGCGCAGACTGCTGCCCTCGACCACCTGGCTCGGACGGCTGAACACGCCGGCCCGCTACGGCGTGGCGCTGCTGGCGGTGATGGTCTCCAGCGGCATCTCGCAGATGATCTATCTGATGACGGGCTCGGAGCGGATCAGCGGGCCGCTGTTCGCCGGGGTGCTGGTGACCTCGTACCTGGTGGGGGCCGGCCCAGGCTACCTGGCCGCGATCCTCTCGTACGGGGTCTACAACTACTATCTCTCGGAGTTTCAGTTCCACCTGGCCAGCTATTCGCCGGAAGACGTGATGCTGGTGGTCATCTTCCCGGTGGTGGCGGCGTTGACCGGCAGCCTGACCGGGCGGTTGCGCGACGAGGTGAAGGCGTCCGAGGCCCGGGCGCTGGCGGCGGCCGTGCTGTTCGAGGCCACCCGCGAGTTCGCAGCCACCGACGCGGCCGAGCTGATCCGAGCACGGCTCGCCGACTACCTGGCGACGGCGGCGCGGGGGCCGGCCTTCGTGCTGGACGGCGACGTGCTGTGCGCGGCCGGGGACGGGACGCCGACGCCGATGGTGCTGAGCGCGGCGCGGGCCCTGGCGCAGGCCAACGGCGCAGCCCAGGTCGACGGCGAGGCGGCGGGCTGGCGCCTTCAGGTGCTGGCGGGCGGCGGTGTCGCCGGCTGGCGCGCCGATCCGCCGCTGCGCGAGGACGAGGAGAGCCTGGTGCAGATCCTGGCCGACGCCGGCGCGGTCGCGATCGCGCGCGCCGAGCTGGCCGTGGGCAAGGCCGAGGTCGAGGCGCGGGCGCGGACCGAGGACCTGAGGAACGCGCTCCTGTCATCGATCAGCCACGACCTGCGCACGCCGTTGGCCGCAGTGCTGGCCTCGGCCTCAAGCCTGCAGGAGTTCGGCGACAAGTTCGACGCCAAGACCCGGCGCGACCTCACCGACACCATCCAGGAGGAGGCCGAGCGGCTGAACGCCTTCGTCTCGAACCTGCTGAACATGACCCGGCTGGAGGGCGGGGCGCTGAGCGTCGACTGCGCGCCCTTCGACCTGGCCGAGACGGTCGAGCGCACGCGCAAGCGGTTCGAGCGGTTGCGCGGCAAACGCACCATCACCTGCTCGCTCTGCGAGGGCGCGCGCTCGGCGGTGGGTGACCCGGTGCTGTTCGACGTGGCCCTGGGCAATGTGCTGGAAAACGCCATCCGCTACTCGCCTGACGGTGCGGCCATTGCGCTCAGCAGCGTCCTGCGCGATGGCCAGGTGGTGGTGCAGGTGGCCGACGAGGGGCCGGGGGTGCCGGCCGGCGAGCTCGGCAAGCTGTTCGACAAGTTCTATCGCGGCTCCGGCGCCAAGCGAACGTCAGGCACCGGCCTGGGGCTCTCCATTGTCCGTGGCGTCATGCAGGGCATGGGGGGGCAGGCAAACGCCGCGCTCAGGGCCGATGCGTCGGGCCTGGTGGTGTCGCTGAGCCTTCCGGCCACGGAATGACAAGGAATCCTGCATGGCAGAGTCGATGGGCCGGCTGCTGATCGTCGATGATGAACCGCAGATCGTGCGGGCGTTGACGCCGGCCTTGACCCAGGCGGGCTTCGAGGTGACCTCGGCGGCGAACGGGGAGATGGCGATGTCCGCCCTGGCGGGCGACCCCGCCGAGGTGATGATCCTCGACCTGGGCCTGCCGGACATGGACGGCAAGGAGGTGATCCAGCGGGTGCGCGAGTGGTCGCAGATCCCGATCATCGTCCTGTCGGCGCGAGACCTGGAGAGCGAGAAGATCGCGGCGCTTGACCTGGGCGCCGACGACTTCGTCAACAAGCCGGTGGGCGTGGGCGAACTGCTGGCGCGGCTGCGCGCGGCGCTGCGCGGCCGCGAGCGGCGGTTTTCCGCCCAGCCCAAGTTCCAGTTCGGCGAGCTGGAGATCAACTTCCCGGCGCGACGGGTGATCGTCGCCGGCGCGGAGATCAAGCTGACGCCGCGCGAGTACCAGCTGCTGCGCATCCTGGCGGGTCACGCCGGCCAGGTGGTCACCCACAAGCAGATCATCACCGCCGTCTGGGGCACCGACAGCAACGCCGACGCCCAGTTCGTCCGCGTGCTGATGGCGCAACTGCGCCAGAAGCTGGAGGCCGACCCCAGCAGCCCGCAGCTGCTGCTCACCGAGCCCGGCATCGGCTACCGCCTGACCTGCGACGACGAGGCTTAGGGCGGCCGGCGTCGCCGATACCTCTTGCCTCAGGCTCGCCTCACCGCCATTTTCCCGGCCAGGAGACGCGCCCTGCCGAAACTATCCCTCCTTGCCGCGGTTCTGGCCGCGATCATGCTGGTGATCGGCGGCGCGCCGGCGTTTGCCTCGGCGACGCCGTGCAATCCCTGTCCGCCAGACTGTTCGATGATGGCGCAAACGCACATGGCCGCCGCAGCGGCTAGTCATCGTGGCGCGGTCCCCGGAAAGAGCGGCAGGGTGGACAACCCCTGCAAGCAAGGGATGGCCTGCCAGACCTCCGTGGCTTCGCCTATTCTGTCTGAGGTCTCGGTGACGGTACTGCTGTCAGCTGACGCAGCCGACGTCTACGCCCTCAACCAGCAGGGCGGGCCTTCGCGGCCACCTGATCTAACCCTGCGACCGCCCAAAAAGCTCTGACCCCGTTTGACCCGGCGGCTCGCGCCGCCGGCCTTGGCGCATGCGCGCCGTCAGCAGGAGTGTCGGAGCATGTCTCCCTTCAAATGGCTGCCGCCGTTCGCCGCCGCAGCCGCCTTGACGAGCCCGGCCAATGCCGGACCGCTTACCTTTCAGGGCGCGCTGGATCGCGCTGTCGCCGAGGCTCCGAGCCTCCAGGCGACCCAGCTTCAGGTCGAGGCGGCCCGCGCGTCGTCGCGCGCCGCCGGGGCTCTGCCCGATCCCAAACTCAGCCTGGGTGTCGAGGGCTTCCCGGTGTCCGGCCCGTTCGCCGGGCGACCCGCGCTGGAAGACTTCGCCGCGGCGCGCATAGGCTTCACGCAGGATGTCCCGAACCGCGCCCGGCGGCGAGCTGCCGTGGCGGGCGCCGACGCTGCGATCTCCGAAGCCGAGGCCAAGCGGCTGGTCGAGGTTCGCCGGGTCAAGGTCGCGACCGCCTTGGCCTGGGTGGATGTGGCCTATGCGGAACGCCGTCTAGCCGCGCTCGACCAAGTGTCCGCCAGCCTCACGCCCCTGTGGGCGGCGCAGCCTTCCGCGGTCGCCGCCGGGCGGTCACGGCCAGCGCAGGCGCTGGCTCCAATCCAGATGCGCGCCGGCCTCGAAGATCGGCGCAGCGAACTCGCTGCGGGCCTCGCCCGCGCCAAGGCGGAACTGACCCGCTGGACCGGTGAGCCCGCGCCCATGGCCGCAGGCGCGCCGCCGCACTATGAGATCGACCCGGCCGCGTTGCGCTCCGCCCTGGAGACAAACCCTACGGTGCGGGCCTACGCCTCCGCAGTCATCCGCGCCCAGACTGACGTAGACGCCGCCCGCGCCGCCAAGCGGCCCGACTGGGGCTGGGAGGTCGCCTACGAGCGACGCGATCCGAGGTTCGGCGACATGGTGTCGGCCGGCGTGACGCTCAGCCTGCCGCTGTTCGCCAGCACGCGGCAGGAGCCCTTGCTGGCCGCCCGAAAGGCCGACGCCTCGCGCGCCTACGCCGAGCGGGAAGACGCCCGACGGATGCTGGCGGCGCAATTGGAAGCCGACCTCGCGGACCACGTCATGCACCACGGCCAATGGATGCGAACGCTGAGCGCGGTCCTGCCGGCGGCGCAGCAACGCGCGGACCTCGAAACCGCCAGCTATGGGGCCGGGACGGCCAGCCTGTCGGACGTGCTTGACGCCATGACGGCCTTCGCAGAGGCGAAGCTCACCGCCCTGGAGCGCGAGGCGATGGTCATGCGCGACGGCGCGCGAATCGTCCTGACCTATGGGAGCGACCAATGAGCCGCCGCCAGATGCTTTTCATGGCCGCATTGGGGGTGGCGTTTGCCGTCCTGGCCGGCTTCGCCCTTGGCCGGATGACCGGCGGGTCGAGGTCTGCGGCGGCGGGCCCGCAAGCCGGCCGCCACGTTCTCTACTGGTACGACCCGATGGCGCCAGCCCAGCACTTCGACAAGCCCGGCAAGTCGCCGTTCATGGACATGCAGCTCACGCCGAAATACGCCGATGAGGCCGCCGCCGAGGGCGGCGTGCGGGTCGATCCCGCCAAGGCGCAGAGCCTGGGCGTGAGGCTCGCCACGGTCGAGCGCGGCGCATTGCCGAGCGGGATCACCGCCACCGGCGTAGTCGATTTCAACGAACGCGACGTGGCCGTGGTGCAAGCCAGGGCCGCGGGCTTCGTGCAGCGCGTCTACGGCCGCGCGCCGGGCGATGTGGTCGCAGCCGGCGCGCCGCTCGCGGACCTGCTGGTCCCGGAATGGGCCGGCGCCCAGGGCGAATATCTGGCGGTTCGGCGAACCGGCGATGCAGGTCTGATCCTCGCCGCCCGCGAACGATTGCAGCTCCTGGGGATGCCTCCTGCGCTGATCGCAGCCCTGGAACGCGACGGTCGAACCCACAACGTCGTCACGGTCTCGACGCCGACCGGAGGGGTGATCAAGACGCTCGGCGTTCGCAACGGAATGTCAGTCACGGCCGGCCAAACCCTGGCGGAGGTGAACGGCCTGTCGCGCGTCTGGCTGAACGCTGCGGTTCCCGAAGCCATGGCCGGTCAGGTCCGGCTGGGGCAGGTGGCGAAAGCGACCCTGGCGGCCTATCCCGGCGAGACGTTCGACGGGCGGGTCACGGCGATCCTTCCACAGACGGACGCGGCCAGCCGGACGCTGACGGCGCGCATCGAACTGGCCAACTCTGGCGGGCGCCTGCGGCCTGGCATGTTCGGCGCTGTGCTGTTCGGCGGAGAGCCGCGGGCGGCGCTGCTCGTCCCCTCCGAAGCTGTGATCCGCACGGGCCGCAGGACGGTGGTCATGGTCGCTCAGACCGGTGGCCGATATGCGTCCACTAAGGTCACGACCGGGCACGAGGCCGATGGTCGAACCGAAATCCTCGCCGGCCTGTCGGAAGGTGAGAAGGTCGTCGCCTCGGGCCAGTTCCTGCTCGACAGCGAAGCCAGCCTGTCCGGGGTGGCGGCGCGGCCCATCGCCGGCCCGGCCGCCGGGCGCGCTGTTGCGCCGGCCCTCTATGAGGGCGTCGGCCGCATCGAACAGCTCAAACCCGACAGCGTGACCATCTACCACGGGCCGATTCCCGCCGTGCCCTGGCCGGCGATGACCATGACCTTCCATCTCGCGGACCCGACGCTGGGTCGCGGCTTGAAGGTCGGCGACCGGGCGGCGTTCGGCTTCGACCAGCCTGCCGGCGGGCCGACCGTGCGCCGCATCACCCCGGCGGGGTCCGACATGATCGCCGCCCTGATCCGCGCGTCGGTGCGGGCGCGCGTGTTCGTCCTGCTGGCGGCCATCGCCCTGCTCGTGGCGGGCATCGTCGCCGTCCGCGCGACCTCCGTGGACGCCCTGCCGGACCTCTCCGACGTGCAGGTGGTGATCCGCACCAGCTATCCCGGCCAGGCCCCGCAGATCGTCGAGAACCAGGTCACCTATCCGCTGACCACCACCATGCTGTCGGTTCCGGGCGCCAAGACGGTGCGCGGTTACTCGTTCTTCGGCGACAGCTTTGTCTATGTGATCTTCGAGGACGGGACCGACCTCTACTGGGCGCGCTCGCGCGTGCTGGAATACCTTAACCAGGCGCAGGGCCGGCTGCCCGCAGCGGCCAGGCCCTCGCTCGGCCCGGACGCCACCGGCGTCGGCTGGATATACGAATACGCCCTGGTCGACCGCACCGGCCGCCACGACCTGTCGCAGCTCCGCGGGTTGCAGGATTGGTTCCTGCGCTACGAGTTGAAGACCGTGCCTGGCGTGGCCGAGGTCGCCAGCATCGGCGGCATGGTGCGCGAGTATCAGGTGGTGCTCGATCCGGTGAAGCTCACCGCCTATGGCGTCAGCCATGGCCAGGCGGTTCAGGCCATCCAGCGGGCCAACCAGGAGGCCGGCGGCTCGGTGCTGGAGTTGGGCGAGGCCGAATATATGGTCCGCGCCTCGGGCTATCTGAAGACGCTGGACGACTTCCGCGCCATTCCGCTGCGCACCGCCGCCGGCGGCGTCCCGGTGCGCCTGGGCGATGTCGCGACGCTGCAGATCGGGCCTGAGATGCGCCGCGGGATCGCCGAGCTGAATGGCGAGGGCGAGGTTGCCGGCGGCGTGGTCGTGCTGCGCTCCGGCAAGAACGCGCGGACCGCCTTGGCGGCCGTGAAGACCAAGATCGAGGAGCTGAAGCGGAGCCTGCCGGCGGGCGTCGAGATCGTTACCACCTACGACCGCTCGCAGCTGATCGACCGGGCGATCTCCAACCTGACTCAGAAGCTGGTCGAGGAGTTCGGGATCGTGGCCCTGGTCTGCGGTCTGTTCCTCTGGCACGGGCGCTCGGCGCTGGTGGCGATCCTGACCCTGCCGCTCGGCGTGCTGTTCGCCCTGATGGTCATGCGGTTCCAGGGCGTCAACGCCAACATCATGTCGTTGGGTGGCATCGCCATCGCCATCGGCGCCATGGTCGATGCGGCGGTGGTGATGATCGAGAACGCCCACAAGCGGCTTGAGCGCTGGGCGCACGAGCATCCCGGCGAGACCCTGGAGCCGGATACGCGATGGCGTCTGGTCACCGACGCGGCCGTCGAGGTCGGCCCGGCGCTGTTCCTCAGCCTGGTGATCATCACCCTGTCGTTCGTGCCGGTGTTCGCGCTGCAGGCGCAGGAGGGGCGGCTGTTCTCGCCGCTGGCCTTCACCAAGAGCTACGCCATGGCCGGCGCGGCGATCCTGTCGGTGACCCTGGTCCCGGTGCTGATGGGCTACCTGATCCGCGGGCACATCCCGGCCGAGCAGGAGAACCCGCTAAATCGCTGGCTCGCCACCGCCTACCGCCCGGCCATCGACTGGACGTTGAAGCGGCCCCGCACGGTCCTGATCCTCGCCCTGGTGGTCTTTGCAACCACCGCGTGGCCGCTCACCCGCCTGGGCGGCGAGTTCATCCCGCCGATGGACGAGGGCGACCTGCTCTACATGCCCTCGGCCCTGCCCGGCCTCTCGGCGGCCAAGGCCTCGGAACTGTTGCAGCAGACCGACCGGATGATCCGCACCGTGCCGGAGGTGAAGACCGTATTCGGCAAGGCTGGGCGCGCCGAGAGCGCCACCGACCCGGCCCCGCTGGAGATGTTCGAGACCACCATCCAGTTCAAGCCGCGCGACCAGTGGCGTTCGGGCATGACCCCGGAGACGCTGGTCGACGAGTTGGACCGCGTGGTGAAGGTTCCCGGCCTCGCCAACGTCTGGGTCCCGCCGATCCGCAACCGCATCGACATGCTGGCGACCGGCATCAAGAGCCCCATCGGCGTGAAGGTTTCCGGCTCGGATCTTGCCCAACTTGACCGGGTCGCCGCCGCCGTCGAGGGCGTGGCCAAGCGCACCCCAGGTGTCAGTTCCGCGCTCGCCGAACGGCTGACCGGCGGGCGTTATGTTGACGTGAACATCGACCGCGCCGCCGCCGCGCGCTTCGGCCTCAACATCGCCGACGTGCAGCAGATCGTCTCCGGCGCGATAGGCGGGGAGACCATCGGCGAGACCGTGGAAGGCCTCGCGCGCTACCCGATCAGCGTCCGCTACCCGCGCGAGCTGCGTGACAGCCTGGAGGGCCTGCGGGCGCTCCCCGTGCTGACGCCGGCCGGCCAGCAGATCACCCTGGGCACGGTCGCCGGCATCGAGATCGCCGACGGCCCGCCGATGCTCAAGACCGAGAACGCCCGCCCTTCGACCTGGGTCTATGTCGATGTACGCGGCCGGGATCTGGCCTCGGTCGTGGGCGACCTGCGCCGCGCCGTGGCCCGAGAGGTGAAGCTGCCGCCCGGGGTCTCCATCGCCTACTCGGGACAGTTCGAGTACCTCCAGCGTGCGGCCGAACGGTTGAAGCTGGTCGTGCCCGCCACGCTGGCGATCATCTTCCTGCTGCTCTACGCCACCTTCCGCCGGCTCGACGAAGCCGCCCTGATCGTGGCCACCCTGCCGTTCGCCCTCACCGGCGGCATTTGGGCGCTTTACCTGCTGGGCTACCACCAGTCCGTCGCCACCGGCGTCGGGTTCATCGCCCTCGCCGGCGTCTCGGCGGAGTTCGGCGTGGTGATGCTGATCTATCTGAAGCACGCCCTGGCCGAGCGCGGGCCTGACCCTAGCCCGGAGGACATCGGGGCCGCCGTGCGCGAAGGCGCGCTGCTGCGGGTGCGGCCCAAGGCGATGACGGTCGCGGTGATCCTGGCGGGCCTGACGCCGATTTTGATCGGCCACGGTGCGGGCTCGGAGGTCATGAGCCGCATCGCCGCGCCGATGATCGGCGGGATGCTTACCGCCCCGCTGCTGTCGATGCTGGTCATCCCCGCCGGCTACCTGCTGCTGCGCCGCCGGCGCCCAAACTTCGCCCCATCTCAATCCCAAAGGAACAGACCATGAGACCCCACGCCCTGACCCTGGCCGCCGCCCTGATCCTCACTGCCGTCGCAACCGCGACCGCCGCGCCGGAGAAGGGGATGGCCGACATGAAGGGTATGTCGATGCCGGCCTCCGCCACCAAGACCGGCAAGGGCGTCGGCGTGATCACCGAGATCGACGCCAAGGAAAGCACCCTGACGATCAAGCACGGGGCGATCCCGTCGCTCGGCTGGCCGGCCATGACCATGGGCTTCCACGCCAAGTCGCCCGCGATGCTGAAGGACCTCAAGGTCGGTCAGAAGATCGGCTTTGACGCCAGGCAGAGCAGCGGCCTCCCGGAAATCACCGCGATCGGCAAGCCCTAGGAAGGGAGGCGATGTCCCTGCTGGCGGGCGAGCCGGCCGAGGCCCCCGGCAACAGGCGGTTGCGAACTTCGGCGCCGGGACCGGGACCACACACCTAGACGGGTCGTGCGGGCGCACTAAGCTCGCGGCCATGACCACAGCCGCCGCGCCGCCGAGCGAAGACAGGATCACCCCGATGACAGCGCTCGCCCTGGCCGGCGGGGCGGTCGTCTTCCTGCTGGCGATGGCCGGACTGCTGAACGCTCTGGGGTCGCGCCTGCCGATCCCCGACGACCTGCGCGACGGTGCTGTCGTGGCGCACCTGGCTTCGGTGATGCTCGCCTTGCCACTGGGGATATCGCAGCTGCTGCTGCCCAAAGGGACATTCCGGCACCGGACGGTGGGCTACATCTGGCTGGCGCTGATGACCTTCACCGCCCTGGTGAGCTTCGCCATCCACACCATCGTTCCGCACGGGCTGAGCCCGATCCACCTGTTCTCGGTGCTGACCCTGGTGTTGGCGCCGATCATTGCGCTGCAGGCCCGGCGCGGGGCGGTGGAGAGGCACCGGCGCGCGGTGCTGGGGTTGATGATCGGCGGGCTGGCGATCGCCGGCCTGTTCACCTTTCTGCCGCACCGGGCGCTGGGCGTGCTGGTGTTCCGGCTGTTCGGGCTGAGCTAGCTGTAGCGCGCCTCGGGGGCGGCCAAGGAGGGCGCGGCGGCGGCCAGGGTCTCCATCGCCCACTTGAGGTCGGCGAGGTAGGTCGTCGCGACGCCGGCGTGGATCGGCGAGAGCATCAGGTGCAGGCCCTTCGGCTCGGTGGTGACGCTGGTCATCCAGCCGCGCTCGCGCAGCTTGGCCCAGAGCGCCAGGCAGTCCAGGTCGGTGCGGGTGAAAGCCAGGATGCCGAGCTGGGGGTCGCCCAGCACGGTGAAGCCGAGGGCCTCGACGCCCTCAGCGATGCGCGCGCGGGCCTGGGTGACCAGGGCGTGTTTGGCGCGGTAGCCGTCGACGCCCAGGAAATTCATCACCGCCCAGGCCGCCGAAATCGCCCCGCCGGGCCGGGTGCCGGCCAGCGTCGGGGTGACCATGCGTCCGCCCGGCCAGTCCTTGAAGTCGAAGACCATATATTTCCGCAGCTCGGCGGAGCGAAAGAAGACCGTAGAGGCGCCCTTGGCGCAGTAGCCGTACTTGTGCAGGTCGGCGCTGATCGAGCGCACCCCTGGAAGTTCAAAATCGAAGGGCGGGACCGGCGCGCCGTTCATGCGGACGAACGGGGCGATGTAACCGCCGACGCAGGCGTCGACGTGCAGCCACAGGTCGCGCGCCAGGGCGAGGTCCGAAAGCGCTCCGATCGGGTCGATCAGACCGTAGGGGAAGCTGGGCGCCGAGCCGACGATCATCACCGTGGCGGCGTCGGCGGCACCTGACATGGCGGCGGGGTCGGCGAGGTAATCGCGGATCGACGTGCGGCGGACCTCGATCTCCATCAAGGCGCAGGCCTTGTCGAAGGCCGGGTGGGCCGAGCGGGGCAGGACGATGTTCAGCGGCCCGGCGACGCCCCTGGCTTTGCTGGCGAAGTCGCGGGCGGCCTTGACCGCCATGGTGATGGAATCGGTGCCGCCGGAGGTGATGGCGCCGGCCGCGTCCTCGGGGCCGTGCAGCAGGGTCAGGCCGAAGCCCACGACCTCTTCCTCCATGCGTTTCAGGCTCGGGAAGGCGACGGGGCCTAGGCCGTTCTCGGACTGGAAGAGGGCGTAGGCCTCCTTCTGCACCTGCTCGACGTCGGGGCCGGCATTGAACACGTAGACCGCCGCCTTGCCGTCGCGCCATTTGACGTCGCCCTCGCCCATCGACTGCATCTGACCCCTGAGGCCGGGCCAGTCGGTTCCGCGTTGGGGCAGGGGGCGTCGCATATCTCGATGACTCCGGACGGCCGATCGCCCGTCCCAGGGGGCGCATCCTATCCATCCTCGCCCAGGAGTCGCCATGCCCTTCCAGCCAAGGTTGCGGCCGGTTAGGGTCACCGGCCGCAACCGGTGAGCGTGAATGGCCAAGCTTCCGACCTCGACAGACCCCGGCAACGAAGCGCGGCTGGAGGCGGTGCTGGAGAGCGTCAGCGAGGGCTTCTACGCGCTCGATACGGATTGGCGCTACGTGGTCTTCAACCGCGCCGCGGAGGTCTATTTCGGGGTGTCCCGCAAGGTGGTGCTGGGCCAGGTCATCTGGGACATCTTCCCGCAGGGGGTGGGCACGCCGTTCGAGAGCTATTGCCGCGCGGCGATGACCGACGGCGTCTCGACGACCTTCGAGACCTCCTCGCGGCTGCGGCCCGACCGGGTGGTCGAGCTGAAGATCGTGCCGCTGCGGGGCGGCGGGGTGGCGGTGATGCTGACCGACATCTCCGAGCGCAAACAGGCCGACGCGCGTCAGCGGCTGCTGGTCAACGAGCTGAACCACCGGGTTAAGAACGCGCTGGCCACCGTGCAGGCGATCGCCGCGCAGAGCCTGCGCGGCCCGGATGTCCCTGCCGAGGCGCTCTCGCGATTCATGGCGCGGTTGATGGCGCTGGCGCGGGCCAACGACGTGCTGGTGGCGGAGAACTGGACGGGCGCGAGCCTGATGGCGATCGCCGTGGAGGTGTCGCACCCGCACGGCGCCGGGGAGCGGTTCTCGATCGCGGGGCCGCCAGTGCACCTGGCGCCGCAGTCCGCCACGGCGATGGCGCTGGGCCTGCACGAACTGGCCACCAACGCGGCCAAGTACGGGGCCCTGTCGACGCCGGAGGGCCGGGTGGCGCTCAACTGGGCGCTGGAGGGCGAAGGCGAGGCGCGCCGCCTGCGGCTGACCTGGCGGGAGAGCGGCGGGCCGCCGGTGAAGCCGCCGGGCGCGACAGGGTTCGGCGCCCGGCTGATCCAGCGCGGCCTGGCCGGCGAACTGCGCGCCGAGACCAAGCTGGACTATGCGGCGGACGGGCTGGTGTTCACGCTCGTCGCGCCGCTGGGTGACCTGCTGAGCGAGGGCTAGGCCGCCGCCGCGCGCCGCCGCGCGGTCCGCAGGGCCGCGCCGAGGCCGCCGAAGCCGATCAGCATCAGCGACCAGGTCCCGGGTTCAGGCGTGAACGCCGGGGTGTAGCCGATCGCATCGAGCGCCTGGCCCGACGGGGAGCGGAACGTGACATCCGGCGACTGGTTGTTGCAGCTGAAGGCGTCCTGAACGTCACCCGTGCCGCCGATCCCGGCGTTGCCGGGGCAGAGCTTGAAGAGGTTCAGGCCCCAGTCTCCGGCATCGCCGCCGATCAGCGGAAAGGCCTGGTTGAAAGTGTCGATCGAGGTCAGCCCGCCATCGACCGAGAAATAGGGCGACGGGGCGCCAGTGCAGATGCTCGGGTTCGTGCAGCCGGTGATGGACGTGTTCGTCGGATCGAAGCTGGGCGTTCCCAGCCCGGAATAGCGGAACAGATCCAGCGTCCCAAAGAGACTGCCATTCACCCCGTAGAAGTCCGAGGCGTAGTTCGGGTCGGAATTGGCGGCGTTGAGCAGGGATCCCGCGCCACCGATTCCCAGGACTTCGTCGATCTCGTGCTCCATGGCGGTCTGGGCGTCGTAGGCGACACCCGACGAAACCGGCTGGATGGGACGCGAGTAGGATAGCGGCTGGTCGAGATTCAGCAGGACGATCCCGTCCGCTGTGCCGCCGCCGCCGGTGAACAGGCCGGTGCTGTTGAACTGCGGCGTCGAATCCTGCTGGCCGAACGCTGTGGTCGCGCCAAGGTTCAAGCCAAGCACCCGCGCGTCGGTGGTGTTCGCCGCGACGAATGCGTTGGGATCGCCGGCGCCATTGCCGGATCCCAGGTGCGCGACCGCGCTGTTGAGCGTGGTGTTTCCGGGGTGAGCTGCCGCGTCGGCCGCCAGGGCGGCTGTATACTGCGAGTAGCTGTAGACGGTGTTGCCGGACTCGCTGGCGGCCAGGAAGCCATTCGCTCCGGCATGGACGCCGTAGAACAGGATATTGGTCGTCATGTTGTTGTTGAACTGCGACGCGATCTGATTGGCCGCGGCGTTGATCGCCGCTTGCGCTGTCGCATTGCCTTGCAGCGAGACAATCGTGGCTGGATTGATGCCGCAAACCGAAGCCGGGCAGGTAAAGGATGAACTGTAAACGGCATTGATTGTCACTGCCTGGGCGGGAGCCGTCACCAGCAGCGAACCGAACAGCGCCACGGCCGAAGCCGCCAGCTTTCCTGACGTCAATTTCATGCCCTTACCCCAATCCTGAATTGAGCAATGGCGCAGCCACCGGCACCACTCCAGGATGTAGGGCTATCCTGGTGCGGACGGCCTGTAAATCGCACTCGCCTGACAAGAGAGTTGTCCGCGCGCGGGAATGGCGTCGTGGCCGAATCCGGGTGGGCCGGGCGCCGCCGAAATGGGCGCCGCGCCGGCAGGACCCTCGGCGCGCTGTTCAGGCGGCGGCGGTCGCCGCGGCGCAGTCGTAGAGATGGGCGATCGGCACCTCCAGCGCACCGGCGATGTTCCAGAGCTGGGCGGCGGAGATGCTGCAGGCGCCCGACTCGTACTTCTGAACCTGCTGGAAACTGACGCCGCAGGCCCCGGCGAGATCGGCCAGGGTGATGTCGACGACCCGGCGGCGCAGGCGGATGGCGGCGCCCAGGCGGCGCTGCATGTCCTTGGTCGAGGTCTGCGGTGTCGGGCGCGGCCAGATGGGCTTCTCGGCGGGGACGATGTTGAGGGAGACGACATTGTCGTGCCGGCCGACATGGGGGCGGCCGATCTCGTGGCGAGCGAACGGGCCCTCAAGAGACGCTGAATTCAGTTCCATTTTGCGCTTGGATCCGTTGTCCGACTTGCCGAAAGCTCCGTCTCACCCCCCGTGGGACGGCGACGCACTTACAGCCTGCAGTCTGGCTCAACCGATCATTGCGGGCAGGTGCAGCGACGGGCAGCGCGATGCACGGAGTTGCACGCCACGGCGCAGGCGCAGCTGCTACTCGGAAAGGTTGTCGTCGCTGCCGTAGGCCGGGCCGCGGGCCCGCGTGCGGGATAATGGGGACTGGAGCAGCCAGTCGCCGCCGGCCGCGGCGGCCTTCGGACCGAAGTCGCCGGCCAGGTGCTTGCGCAGGTCGTCGGGGATCGACCCCTCCGGGGCGACCGGATTGCGCTTGGCGAGTTCGGCGAAGTGGGCCTCGTCAGCCTCGCGGTCGCCGGAAAGCTCGCCGATCCGTTCGAACAGGATCGGGTGCGCGGTCGGCGTGCGGCCGGCGTCGAGGGCGGGCGTCAGCGCGATGCCGTCGACGACCTCGGCCTTGGCCGTGCCGACCCCGTTGAACAGGCCGAACAGGACGGCGCCGGAGGTGACGTCCACGGCGATGGTGAACAGCTGATTGCCCTGCAGCAGGACCCAGCCCTCGACGAGGGTGCCGGCGGTGCCGATCTTGGTGGAGAGCAGCCCGTTGGCCTCCATCCTGAGCATGCAGTGGTCATGCACGAAATGGCCGGGGGCGAGCACATAGGGCCGCGTGGAGCGGTAGAAGCCTTCGTAGGCCGGGCCCCGCAGCAGCGAGGTGGCGACGAAACGGTCGAGCAGCGGCAGCGGCAGAGCGAGCGGAGCGTTCGAAGCCTTCTTGCCGGAGAGCATGTCGAGGTCGGCGCCGAGGAGCTCGGCGAAGGCCTCCAGGCTGCGGTCCCAATCCAGCGCGGTGAAGCCCGGCACGCGCTCGGCGATCAGGTTGGACAGCAGGGACCGGTTGTGGGCGGACGGTTCCACAGCGCCGGTCACCCAGCGGCCGACCACGGACTTGTCCACGCCCAGATCCTGCGCCATCCGGGCGCGGCTCATGGAGAGGACCTTGAGCGCGAGCTCAAGTTTCTTGGCGAATGGTTCGCTCATTTCACCCCTGTGTGGGCAACCCCTGCTCGCGCCGCGCCTGCTCCGGCGCTCCCCGTTCCCGAACGTCAATCCCGCGAGGGTTGCTATCGCAGATTGCGACGTTCCGGACGGATAACAAAGCCATACCGGCGTTCCTTTTCACCGAAATCCGCTAAGCGGCCCTTAAGGGGGGTTTGACGCCGGCCCGCCGGGCGCCGCTACTGGGCAGATGAGCACGCGTCCTCTCGCCCTGATCACCGGGGCCTCGGCCGGCATCGGGGCGGCGTTCGCGCGGGCCTATGCGGCGCGAGGCTATGACCTGGCGGTGGTCGCCCGCCGCGCCGACCGGCTGGAGGCCTTGTGCGGCGAGGTCTGCGCCGCCCACGGGATCGAAGCCTTCGCGATACCGGCGGACCTGGCGGGGTTCGAGGCCTGGAAGCCGGTTCTGGCGGCGGTTGAGGCGCGCGGGCGCAGCGTCGACGTGCTGGTCAACAACGCCGGGTTCTCGATCGCCCAGAGCTTCACCGGCGTGCCGTGGGAGCGGCAGCGCGACTTCCTGATGACCTTGGTGGTGAACGCCTGCGGGCTGGCCTACGGCGTGGTCCCGGGCATGGTCGAGCGGCGGCGCGGCGCGGTGATCAATGTGGGCTCGATGGCGGCCTTCGCGCCGGGCGTGGTTGGCCACAGCCTTTATCCGGGCGCCAAGAGCCTGACCGTGAAGTGGAGCCAGTCACTGGCGGCGGAGCTGAAGGGGACGGGGGTGAAGGTGACCTGCGTCTGCCCGGGCTCGACCCTGACCGAATTCGCCGAGGCCAACGGCACCAAGGCGCAGATGGACGGCATGCCGGCCCGGCTGACGCAGACCGCCGAGCAGGTGGTGGCCGCGACGCTGGCCGCCAACGACCGGGGCCGCGTGATCGTCATTCCGGGCGCGCACAATCAAGTGGCGGCGTTTCTGCTGCGGCACTTGCCGGAGGCCCTGGTGATCGCGATCCTGACGCGGGCTTCGGCCCGGTTCCACCTAGAGGATTGAAAGCATGGCCCACTTCGACGTGGTGATCATCGGCTCGGGCGCGGGCGGCGGGACGCTGGCTCAGCGGCTGGCGGCCAGCGGCAAGTCGATCCTGATCCTGGAGCGCGGCGAGCATCTTCCGCGCGAGGCGCAGAACTGGGACCCCAAGTCGGTGTTCGTGCAACACCGCTACCGCACCCAGGAGAAATGGTACGACAAGCTGGGCAAGCCGTTCACCCCCAACACCCACTATTGGGTCGGCGGCAACACCACCTTTTACGGCGCGGCGTTGATGCGGCTGCGCGGGCGGGATTTCGAGCAGGTCGAGCATGCAGGCGGCGTTTCGCCCGCCTGGCCCGTGAGCCTGACCGACATGGCTTCCTACTACGCCGAGGCCGAGACCCTGTGGCGGGTGCACGGGACGCGCGGCCAGGATCCGACCGAGGAGGGGAACGAGGGCGCCTACGCCTATCCCGCGGTGCAGGACGATCCGGGGATCGCCCAGCTGCGCGGTCACTGGAAGGGGCTCGGGTGGCGGCCGTTCTCACTGCCGTTGGGGATCAATCTCGACCAGGCCCATCCGGTGACCTCAGCCTGCATCCGCTGCAAGACCTGCGGCGGGTATCCCTGCCTGGTGAAGGCCAAGTCGGACGCGCGGACCATTGCCATCGAGCCCCTGATGGGCCTGGCGAACATCACCCTGCTGACCGGACGTAAGGTGACGCGGCTGGAGACCGATCCGGCGGGCAAGACGGTGACCGAGGTGGTCTGCCACTCCGAACAGGGCGAGGAGCGGTGGACCGGCGACATCGTGGTGCTGGCCGCCGGCGCGGCGAATTCGGCCGCGGTGCTCCTGGGCTCGGCCAATGCGGCCCATCCGAACGGCCTGGCCAATGGCTCCGACCAGGTCGGGCGCAACTACATGTTCCACACATTGACGGCGATGGTCTCGCTGACCGCGGCGCATGTGGACGTGACCTTCCCCAAGACCATGGCGGTCAACGACTTCTACTGGGGCGATCCGGACGGGTCCTATAACCTGCCGATGGGGCACATCCAGCTGCTCGAATACATGAGCGGCCAGACGCTGGAGGGGCAGGTCGGCGACTGGCTGCCGCCGGGCCTGGTGCCGGACGTGATCAGCGAGGGGATCGCCGAGCGGATGCTGTCGATGCTGGTGATCAGCGAGGATCTGCCGCTGCCGGAGAACCGGATCCGCCTGAGCGGCGACGGGCGGATCAACCTCGACTACACCTACAATAACCTCGAGGGGCACGAGCGGCTGGTGAAGAAGCTGCACGATTCGCTGACCGGCTTCGTCGACCACGCCCACCCGATCAGCCAGCATCATTTCGAGTTCGGCAGCCTGTTGCCGCTCTATGGTACGGCGCACCAGGCGGGCACGGTGCGGTTCGGGGCGGAGCCCAAGAGCGCGGTGCTCGACCCCTGGTGCAAGGCCCACGAACTGGACAACCTCTATGTGGTCGACACCAGCTTCTTCCCCTCGATCGCCGCAGTGAACCCGACGCTGACGACCGTGGCCAACGCCATGCGGGTCGGCGATCACCTCAAGGAGCGGCTGGGCTAGTCGGCCGCGCGGCCGAAGACAGCGGCCGGCGTCACACGGCCGCCGCCGCACCGGGCCGGCGACAGCCTGGCCTGAGGCGCATTCCGCGTCAGTCGGTCGCGGCGGCATTAACTCTCCTGCAAGGTTGGGACGGCAAGCTATTGAAATTCCAGCAATTACTTATGGATTTCTTATGTCCGAGACAGTGCCTCGACCGGACAGATCCAAGAGTCCTCGACGCCTGAGGATCGCCGACGACAGCGAGGCTGCGCCGAACCGCGACGTCACCTGGGACGTGCTGTCCGAGAAGATCAACGACCTGATCGTGCTGGCCGACGCCAGCGGCGTGATGTTCTACGCCTCGCCCGCCTGCCGGAACCTGGGCTATGCCCAGCACGAGATGATCGGCCGCACGGCCGCCGACTTCGTGCACCCCGACGATCTCGAACATTTCCAGGCCAACAGCCTGGCCCTGTTCAGCGACGCCCCGCAAGACGCCCCGCCGGACCGCGAGCATCGGGTCCACTGCAAGGACGGCTCCTGGGTCTGGATGGAGGGCAGCCCCAGCCTCATCCGCGGCGCCAACGGCGAGACCATCGGTATCATCAACATCTTCCGTGACGTGACCGACCGGCGCGCGGTGCGCGAAGCGCTGCACGAACAGGCCCGCCGGGCGGCGATGGCCGAGGCGGTGGCGGGTGTCGGCTATTGGCGGCTCGACGTGGCGACCGAAAAAATCACCTGGTCGGAGCAGATGTTCCGCATCTGGGGCCTGGAGTCCGGGGTCGAGCCGCCGCTGGCCGCGGCCATGGCGATGACCCATCCCGACGACAGGGCCGAAGGCGCGGCGCGCCTGCAACAGGCGCTGGCGACGGGTCAGGCATGGGCCGACGATCTGACCCGCATCGTGCGGCCTGACGGCCAGACCCGATACATCAACGGGTGCGGCGTCTGCGAGACCGATGCGAACGGGCTGGTGATCGGGGTTTTCGGCACGGTCATGGACGTGACCGAACAGCGGAATGTACAGCTTGAGCTGGAACAGCAGACCCAGCGGGCAGCCCTGGCCGAGACCGTCGCCGGAGTCGGCTACTGGCGATTCGACACGCTGACCGGCAAGTTGACCTGCTCCGATGGGATGTTGCGAATCTACGGCCTGGATTTCGCCGAGGATCCGAACTTCGCACGGGGGATGGCGATGACCCATCCCGAGGACAAGGCGGCGGCGGACGCTCGATGGGCTCGCGCTCTGACAGTGGGCGAAGGCTGGTCCGGGACAACGCGGCGCATCGTCCGGGACGACGGGCAGGTCCGGCACATCAGCGGAAATTGCGTCTGCGAGACGGACGCAGGCGGCAAGGTGACCGCGGTCTTCGGCACAATCATGGACGTCACCGAGCAGCGGACGGCCCAGCTGAAGCTTGAAGAGAGCGAGGGCCGTTACCGGCTAATTACCGACACCGCCACCGACATGATCTCGCAAACGTCGTGCCGGGATGGACGGCTCACCTATTTGTCGCCCGCCGTCGAACGGATCACCGGCTACAATCCCGCCGAACTGATCGGCCAGCGGATGCAGGATTTCGTCCACGCCGACGACCTCGCCGGCTTCATGGACGCGTTCCGCGACCTGATGCGCGGGGATCGGCCGGAGGGCCGGCCAGTTCGTTTCCGCAGCCGGCACAAGGACGGCGCCTGGCTGTGGCTGGAGAGCAATCCGCGGCTGGTGAGGGCGGCCGACGGGACTCCCACCGACATCATCGACGTGACCAGGGATGTCTGCGAGCAGCAGGCGTTGGAGGCGCGGCTGGGCGAGGCCCGGGCCGAGGCCGAGAAACTGGCGTCGGTGAAGAGCGAGTTCCTGGCGAACATGAGCCACGAGATCCGCACGCCGTTGACCGCGGTGCTGGGCTTCACCGGCCTTTTGGAGGAGCGCGGCGACCTGGCGCCGGACGCGGCCGCCTACGTGGCGCGCATCGCCGGGGCGGGCCGTGCGCTGCTGGCGATCGTCAACGACGTGCTGGATTTCTCCAAGTTGGAGGCCGGCGAGGTGACCGTCTCGCCGGCGCCGACGGATGTCGGAATGGTCGCGCGCGAGGTCCTGGAGATGTTTGTCTTCCAGGCGAAGGCCAAGGCGCTGGAGCTTCGCTTCGATGCGGTGTCGGACATCCCGCCCTTCGTCTCTCTCGACGCGGACCGGTTGCGACAGATCCTGACCAATCTGACCGGCAACGCGGTGAAGTTCACCGACAAGGGTTCAGTGACGGTCAGGCTTGGCTATGACGCCAGGGCCGAACGCCTGAACATCGAGGTCTCCGACACCGGGCCGGGGATCGCGGCCGGGATGCGCGACAGGCTGTTCCAGAGGTTCTCGCAGATCGACGGCTCATCGACTCGGGCCAACGGCGGCACGGGGCTGGGACTGGCGATCTGCCGTAGCCTCGCTGAGGCGATGGACGGCTCGGTCACCTTGGAGAGGCGGGTCGGGCGCGGATCGACGTTCCGTGTAGAGCTGGCGGCGCCGAGCGCAGAGGCGATCCGGCCGAACGACGCAGGCCACGACGACGCCGCGTCGCTCGACGGAATTCGCGTGCTGGTCGCCGACGACAACCGCGCCAACCGCGAGCTGACGCGGGCTATCCTCGAACCGGGGGGCGTAGAGGTCAGCGAGGCCTGCAATGGCGCCGAGGCGATCGCTGTGGCCCTCAGCCTGCCGGTCGACGTGATTCTCATGGACCTGCGGATGCCCGGCATCGGCGGTCGGGCGGCGGCCGCGGAAATACGCCGCGGCGGCGGGCCGAACCAGGACGTGCCGATCCTGGCGTTCTCCGCCGACAGCGATGTGCGGGAGGACGGGCTGGCGGGGTCGCGCCTGTTCGACGGCCAGGTCGCCAAGCCGGTGTCGCCGCAACAGCTGTTGAACGCCCTGCGCAGGGCCGTTTTCGACGAACCCGCGACCATTGAGAAGGTGCGTGACCATGCATAGCCTCACAGGGCCCCGCAAACGCGTCATGACCGTGGACGACGACCGGGCGATCCTGGAACTGGTGTCCACCCGGCTTACCCTGGCGGGCTACGACGTGTTCTCCGCGCGCGATGGCCACGAGGCCGTGTCACGGATCAGCGGCGTGCGGCCCGACGCCATGGTGCTTGACCTCAACATGCCGGGCCTGGATGGGTTCGGGGTGCTTCAGCGCCTCGGCAAGGCCGGGACGGCGCGCCTGCCGATCCTGGTGCTGACCGCCCGGCACGATGCGGCCGACGTGCAGCGGGCGATCGGCCTGGGCGCGCGCGACTACCTGGCCAAGCCGTTCAAGGACAGCCAGCTGCTGATGCGTGTCGCGCGCCTGCTCCGGCCGCCGGCCGACCGGCGGAGCGTTGACGAGGTGATCACCGGGCTCGACAATCTCATCACCATCGCCGCCCGGGAGGACGACTCCCGGCCACCCATAGAGCTTCTCGCATAGAATTCTGCGGCTGCATCGAGCGGCGCAACATGGAGGACGCAGTCGAGGCCGTCGAACCACTACCGGTCTAGGTTGTCCGAAGGTTCCCCGAGAACGGCGGTTGCATAGCGCGGTATTGGGGGACTGGGTGCGCGCCGCACGTCACCGAACCGCAAGGCTCCAGAGTTGGGCACAGGGCGGCCGGGGCGACCTGGCCGCTTCTCGCATATTGGGCACAGATCGCGTTCAGCGGCGGGCGGCGAAGCCGACGTGGATCGGTTGGGCGGCGGTCGCCGCGGCGGCCTGGCCGCGGGCGCGGATCAGTTCGCGGGCGCGGACCCCGGAGAGTACGGCGTCGAGGCCGGCCATCAGCGAGATCAGGAAGCCCAGCTCGCCCTCACGAACGCCCTGGCGCCACAGGTAGCAGGTCCAGAACCGGCCGATCCCGCGGGCCAAGTCGCCCACCAGGCCTCCCGGGTGGCCGGCGTCAGCCAGGTCCTGGGCGCGCAGCCAGGTCAGGGTGTTGAGCCGCGTCATCATGTGGCCGACGTCGGGCCCGGCGTGGCGCAGCAAGGGCGTCTCCAGCGCGCCGGCGTGGCGGCCGTCGAGGATCACCGCGGGATCGACCCGGCGGGCCTTCCAGCGCTTCACGCGGCGGCGGTAGAGGCGCGGCGCCATGACGTCGCCCAGCCCGGCCCCCCAGCCGCGCCTGACCAGCCTGTCGCCGACAAAATTGTTCACCGGAAGGTCGAACCAGTCGCCGCCCGGACGGCCGTGAATGGCGGCGCGGATCTCGTAGGCCAGCGCCGGACTGACGTGCTCGTCGACCTCAACCTCCAGCACCCACTCGCTCAGGCAGGCGGCCACGCCGGCGGCCTTGCGCTGGCTTTCCAGCGGGAAGATGCCGTCGATGACGCGGGCGCCGTGCTGGCGGGCGATGTCGGAAGTGCGGTCGGTGCAGCGGTCGGCGACGACGACGATCTCGTCGCAGAAGTCGAGGCGGCGCAAGCAGTCCGCCAGACGCCCCTCGTCGTTATGTGCACAGACCAGAGCCGATAATTTCACCGGCAACACCCCGTCCATGAGCCCCCGCGGCGTTTCCCGCCGTCAAGGTAAAGACGCCGCTGTTAAGCTTCGCCCCCCGTAGGGCTGCGGACGGAATCAGGGTTTTTCGAATCGCTGCGACCGCCCGCCGCAGGGGGTGTTTCTCCATCAGAAGTTGGCGGCCAGTCGCAGGCCGACGGTTCGGGGGCGTTGAGGGGTGACCTGGCGGACCTGGCCGAAGGTGAAGGGGTTGCCGTAGGCGAAGGTGTTGCTGGAACTGTCGGCCGGGTTGGTGACGAAGACGCCGGCGCTCCATCGCCGGGCGGTGAGTTCGGCGAGGATCTCGGCGTTGAC
Organism: Alphaproteobacteria bacterium; assembly: GCA_025350685.1. GTDB lineage: Bacteria > Pseudomonadota > Alphaproteobacteria > Caulobacterales > Caulobacteraceae > Phenylobacterium. Next base: position 29,801 of record JANXXK010000028.1, read on the forward strand.
CACTGGGTCGGTGCGCGCCGAGAACGCCGGGTCAAAGGTCAGGCGCGCGGGCCCCACATAGTTGGCCTGGCCGACCAGGCGCAGGCCGAACCCGCCCCACAGGGGCCGCTCGTAGCGGGCGACGAGGCCGCCGGAGAACTTCGGCGCGCCCGGCAAGCCGGAGACCAGCTGTTTGAGGAAGTCATGATTGACGCTGGTGAACTTGGGTTCGGAGATCAAGGCGTTGACCTGGAGGGACAGGCCGAAGTCCCATTCGTAGGCCGCCTCCGCCTCAATCCCCTGGATATGGGCGTCGCCGACATTGGCGGTGTAGGCGACGCCGGAGGTCCGGTACTGATCCGACTGGATATTGCTCCACAGATCGTAGAAAGCCGCGGTCCTGAGCGTCAGCCGCCGGTCGAAGAACCGGCCCTTGGCGCCCAGCTCGAAGTTGCGCAGCCGATCGGGTTCGAAGGTCGTGCGCTGCGGCAGGATGCCGATGAAGTTGGTGGTGTTGACGCCGCCGGGCCGGAAGCCTTCCGATACCAGGCCGTAGGCGAGCGCCCCGTTGGCGAATTCGTACTGCACGGAGATCTTGCTGGAGACTCCGCTGAAGGCCTGGCTCTCGGCCACCTTGCGCGGCAGGGTGGGGGGGGCGCCGCCAATGTCAGCCCTGACCTTCAGCGCCGTCGCGAAGGCCCGAACGCCGGCGGAGGCGGTCCAGCCGGGGGCGAAACGCCAGGCGCTTTCGCCATAGACGGCGCCCTCGTTCAGGTGGTCGCGCCGCTCCTCGTCGTAGACCCGGATGAGCCGCCGCGGCCGGGCGGTCGAGGGGACGGGCACGGTGGAGCTGGCCAGGATGTCGAGCGAGGAGGGCGTGCGCTCCACCGACGAGGCGCCGTAGATCCCCACAAGCCAGCTGAACCTGCCGGCGTCTGATGAGGTGAGCACAAGTTCCTGCACCGCGCGCCGGATGCGGGCGCTTTCCGAATAGATGCCGAGCGCCGCCCCGGTCTCGCTGAAGGCGCGGGCCGCGGCGGTGGCGTCGTAGAGGCTGGAATAGGCGTGCTGGACGTAGGAGGTGGATGAGGTGAGGTCGGCCCAGCCGAGCTCGCCATGCAGGGTCACCGCGCCCTGGGCGAAGTTGTTGTCGGAGGCCTCGCGCACCTGGTTGGTGCGCAGCGTCTTGGAGGCCGTGAGCGTGGTGTACTGCGTGTCGCGCGAACTGAGCCGCTGGCCGGCGGCGGCGAAGTCGAG
>JANXXK010000034.1 GCA_025350685.1 Alphaproteobacteria bacterium
GGGCTATGACCAGCCGGTTCGCGTCACCAATCTGATGGATCACTCCGCGGGGTTCGAGGACCGCGCGTTGGGGCAACTCTTCGAGCGCGACTTCAACCGGGTGCGGCCACTTGACCAGTACCTGCGCCAGGAGCGGCCGAAGCGGGTGCACGTGCCGGGCGCGATCTCCAGCTATTCGAACTACGGCGCGGCCCTGGCCGGCGAGGCGGTGACCTACACCTCCGGGCGGACCTATGAGCGGTTGGTCGAGGACGAGATCCTAGGGCCGCTGGGCATGGCCCACACCACCTTCCGCGAGCCGCACGCCGCCAAGGCCGGCCTGCCCGCGCCCATGCCCGAGCATCTGGTCCCGGACGTTTCCGACGGCTACCGCTGGACGCCGACCGGGTTCGAGCGGCGCGACTATGAGTTCATCGGCCAGATCGCCCCGGCCGGCGCCGGGTCGTCCACCGCGGGTGACATGGCCCGTTACATGTTGATGCAGCTGGGCGGCGGTCAATTGAACGGCGCGGTCATCTATGGCCCGACCACGGCCCAGGCCTTCCGCACGCCGCTGCGCAAGACCCCGGTGGGGATCAACGGCTGGGCGAACGGTTTCATGGTCTTCGACCTTCCCGGCGGCTTCCGCGGCTACGGCCACGGCGGGGCGACCCTGTCGTTCTTCTCCAACATGGTGGTCGTGCCCGAGCTCAACCTCGGCGTCTTCATCTCCACCAACACCGACACCGGCCGCCCGCTCGACGCGCGCCTGCCCGAGCGCATCGTCCAGCACTTCTACGCGGCGCCGGAGGTGTTCCCGCGGCCGGCCTCGCCCGAGCTCGCCCAGCGGCGCAACGACTTCGCCGGCTACTACCTGACCACGCGGCGCACCTATTCCGGCCTGGAGGGCTTCGTCGATCAGCTGACCGGTGGCGCGAGCGTCGCCGTCACCCGCGAGGGCCTGCTGGTCACCAGCGACGGCGGCGGGGTGAAGACCTGGGTTCCGGAAGGACCGCTCGACGAGGGCCGGTTCGTCGGCGTCCAGGGCGGCGAGCGGATCGCCTTCGACATGGCCCCGGGCGACGGCGGCGCGCGCGCCTTTCACGTCGCCAGCGGAACCCAACTGCTCGAGCGGGTGCCGGCCTGGAAACAGCCACGGACACTGGAGATTCTCGGCCTGCTGACCGCGATCGCGGCGCTGTCCACCCTCGCCGGCGTGATCGTGCGCAACCGCCGCGAATTCCGCGAAAACCAGGTCCAGACCCGCGCCAGCCTCGTGCAGAACATCCAGGCGGTGCTGTGGCTCTCCGCCTTCGCGCTGCTGGGCCTGTGGGCCTCCAAGACCGGGGACCAGGCGGTGGTCATGTACCGCTGGCCGGGCTTCCTGATGATCACCGCCTCGGCCTGCGCCCTGGTGGCCGCGGGTCTGACCGTCACCACCGTCCTGGTGCTTCCGGCGATCTGGCGGGGCGGGCGGCGCGTCGATTCTTGGACCCACCTGCGGAAGACGTTCTTCAGTCTGACTGTCCTTACCTATGCCGCCTTCTCGGTCGTCCTGGGCCTGTGGGGCGCGCTCAGCCCCTGGAGCGGCTAACCGGTTGCTGACGGCCCGGATCCGCCAAAACGTCGCACCGCCGACACGCCGATAAGGCTCCGCTTAAACGCGTCGTTTACCAAGCACTGGGTAAATCCTGCCTAGCGGTCGGACAAATCTGCCTCCCGCCCCAGTTTTGAGCGACTTGAGTTTGCGGAAGGACGCCGGCGTTTGAACCAGATCCTGGCAGCGCTTCAGAGGTTCGGGATCGGCCGTCTGGCCGCGATCCTCGGCATCGGCGCAGGCGTCGCCGCGGCGCTGTTCGCCGTGACCATGGGTCTGGGGCAGCCCAAGGCGCTGCTCTATTCCAACCTGGACCTGAAGGAAGCCGGCGCGATCACCCAGCAGCTGGATCAGTCGGGCGTGAAGTACGAAGTCAAGGGCGACGGCTCGACCATCATGGTCCCGCGCGACCAGGTGGCCTCGACGCGGCTGATGCTGTCGTCCAAGGGCATGCCGACCGCGGCCAGCGTCGGCTACGAGATCTTCGACAGCCAGAGCGCCATGGGCCAGACGGACTTCGTCCAACAGCTCAACCGCCAGCGCGCCTTGGAGGGCGAACTCGGCCGCACGATCAACGGCCTGGATGGCATCACCGCCGCCCGGGTTCACCTGGTGTTGCCCAAGCGCCAGCTCTTTGAGGAAGAGGCCGACCAGCCCTCCGCCGCCGTCAGCCTCGGCGTCGGCGGACGTGAGCCGACCGCCGAGCAGGTGCGCGCGATCCAGAACCTGGTGTCCAGCGCCGTGCCCAACCTGAAGCCCGACCGCGTCACCGTCGTCGACCAGCACGCCAAGACCCTCTCCGGCGGCGACACCGGCATGGCCGCCGAGGCCGACGGCCGCAAGACCGAGGTCGAGCAGCGGATCGCCAAGCAGGTGAAGAGCCTGGTCGAGGGTATCGTCGGGACCGGCAAGGCGCGGGTGAACGTCACCGCCGACGTCGACCTGGCCCACGTGACCACCCAGAAGAAGAGCTTCGATCCCGACGGCCAGGTCGTCCGCTCGGAGACCACCACCGACGAGAACTCCAAGGAGGGTTCCTCCACGTCCGGCGCCCAGACCTCGGCGGCGGCCAACATCCCCGGCTCCGCCAACGGCGCAGGCTCCGGCGGCGACAGCTCCAACGCCAGCGGCAAGCAGGAATCCACCACCAACTACGAGATCACCGAGACCACCACGACCCAGGTCACCGAGCCCGGTCAGGTCAAGAAGATCGCGGTCGCGGTCGCGGTGGACGGCGTCACCGGTCCCGCCGGCAAGACCGGCAAGCCGGGCGCCTATTCCCCGCGCTCGGCCGCCGAGATGGCGCAGATCGAGCAGCTGGTCCGCACCGCCGTCGGCTTCGACCAGACGCGCGGCGACCAGGTCACCGTGGTCAACGTCAAGTTCCCCTCCGCCGAGGACAGCGGCGGGGTCACCGCCGCCAGCCCGCTGATGGGCTTCGACAAGAACGACATCATGCGCGCCGCCGAACTGGTGGTGATGGGCATCGTCGCCGTCCTGATGATGCTGTTCATCGTCCGCCCGCTGCTCAAGGGGGCGATGAGCGGCGCCGGCGGCGGCCCGATGACCATGCTCGGTGGGCCGCAAGTCACCCAGCTGACCATGGGCGCCGACGGCCAACCGATGCAGATCGCCATCGATCCGGCCACCGGTCAGCAGATGGCGCTGCCGCCGCCCGGGAGCACTGAGATCGAGCAGAAAATCGACATCGCCCGCATCGAGGGTCAGGTGAAGGCCAGTTCCGTCAAGCGCGTCGCCGAGTTCGTCGACAAACACCCCGAGGAGTCGGTGTCGATCATCCGCTCCTGGCTGCATGAAACCGCATGAACGCGCGCGCTTCCAAGACCAAGGGCGTCGTCGACTCCTCCAAGCTCAGCGGGCCGGAGAAGGCCGCCGTCGTGCTGCTCTCGCTGGGCGAGGATCACGCCGGCGTCTGGAGCATGCTCGACGAGGAGGAGATCAAGGTCATCTCCCAGGCCATGTCCGGCCTCGGCCAGGTCACCTCGGCGGTGGTCGAAGACCTGCTGGTCGAGTTCGTCTCCGGCATGGGCGGCGGGGCGATCACCGGTTCGGTGGAGCTGACCCAGAAGCTGCTCGCCAAGTTCATGCCGGAGGACAAGGTCGACATCCTCATGGAGGAGATCCGCGGTCCGGCGGGTCGCACCATGTGGGACAAGCTGGGCAACGTGAACGAGGGCGTGCTCGCCAACTACCTGAAGAACGAATACCCGCAGACCGTCGCGGTCGTGCTGTCCAAGATCAAGTCCGAGCACGCCGCGCGCGTGCTGACCGCGCTCCCCGAAGACTTCGCCCTGGAATGCGTCACCCGCATGCTGCGCATGGAGCCGGTGCAGCGCGAAATCCTCGACAAGATCGAGCAGACGCTGCGCACCGAATTCATGTCGAACCTGGCGCGCACGTCGAAGCGCGACAGCCACGAGATGATGGCCGACATCTTCAACGCCTTCGACCGCCAGACCGAAACCCGCTTCATCACCGCGCTCGAGGAGCGCAACCGCGAGGCGGCCGAGCGTATCCGCGCCCTGATGTTCGTCTTCGAAGACCTCTCCAAGCTCGATCCGGGCGGCGTACAGACGCTGCTGCGCACGGTGGAGAAGGACCAGCTGGCCCTGGCGCTGAAGGGCGCCTCGGACGCGCTGCGCGAAATGTTCTTCACCAACATGAGCGAACGCGCTTCCAAGATCATGCGCGAGGACATGGAGAGCATGGGACCGGTCCGCCTGCGCGAGGTCGAACAGGCGCAGATGGCCATGGTGCAGGTCGCCAAGGACCTGGCCAACAAGGGCGAAATCGTCCTGGTCGGCGCCGGCGGCGACGATGACGAGCTGGTGTACTGATGGCCTCAGCTCCCCCAAACAACGCCGTCGAAAGATTCAAGTTCGACACCGTCTTCGACGCGGCCGGCCACACGCTGTCGGCGACGCCGCGGCCGAAGCGCACCTTCACCGCCGACGAGGTCGAGCAGATCCGCAGCGCCGCCAACGCCGACGGCGACCGGTTGGCCATGGCCTCGATCGACGCACGCCAGGCCGCGGCCCTGGAAGCCATCGCCCAGGCTTGCCGCCAGGCCCTGCCGCGCTTGGCCGAGGTGGCGCATGAACATCGCGTCGGCTCCGCGGAACTGGCGCTGGCCTGCGCCCGCAGCATCGCCGGCGCGGCCCTGGACAAATTCCCCCAGGCGCCTGTCCAGGCGGCGCTGACGTCGCTCGCCCGCGAGATCGAGGCCGCCCCGCGGCTGATCCTCACCGCCAGCCCCGAGCTCGCAGAAGGCCTGCAGGAAGCGCTGGAGGAAACCGCCCAGGCGGTTGGCTATCCCGGCGCGATCACCGTGCGCGCCTCCGACGACGCGGCGCCCGGCGCCTTCAGCCTCGATTTCGGCGATGGTTCGGCGAGCTTCGACCCCGCCGCCGCCGCCGAACGCGTCTCCCAGGCCCTGCACGCGGCGCTCGCCGCCGAAGGCCTGCACGCCGAACCCCTGATCCCCGGCGCCGCCGCGGATGCCGATACCCAGAGCCCAGAAAGCTAGGCCATGTCAGAGACCCCCGACATCGAAGCCGCAGACGGCGAACCGAACGCCCCCGCCGGGACCGAAATGAAGCTCGACGAGTTCGCCCAGAGCGACGGCCCGCTGCCTGAGGCCGTGACCGAAGACGACAAGATCGCCACCGACCTCGCGCCGGTGTTCGACGTGCCGGTGAACATCTCCGCCGTGCTTGGCCGCGCCAGCCTCTCGGTCGCCCAGCTGCTGCAGCTGGGCCAGGGCAGCGTGCTGGAGCTCGACCGCAAGGTCGGCGAGGCGATCGACATCTATGTGAACAACCGCCTGGTGGCCCGCGGCGAGGTCGTCATCGTCGACGAGCGCCTGGGCGTGACCATGACGGAAATCATCAAGGGCGAGGACGCGGCGGCTTAGGCCGTCAGCGTTTGAAGGAGAAGACTGATGCGCCTTCTGGTCGTCGGAAAACTGAACGGGCAGCTGTCCACCGCCGTGAAAATGGCGATGAGCGCTGGCGCGAAAGTGAGCCACGTCGAGACCATCGCCGCGGCCACCCACGCGCTCCGCGCGGGCCAGGGCGCCGACCTGATGATGGTCGACTACGAGCTCGACATCGCACTGTTGATCGCCACCAACGAGGCCGAGCGGATCCGGGTGCCGGTGGTGGCCTGCGGCGTGGGCGCCGACGCCTTCAGCGCCGCCGGAGCGATCAAGGCCGGGGCCAAGGAATTCATCCCGCTGCCGCCGGACGCCGAGCTGATCGCCGCGGTGCTCTCCGCCGTCGCCGATGACAACCGCCCGATGGTGGTGCGCGATCCCTCCATGCAATCGGTCATCGCCATGGCCGACCAGATCGCGCCGTCCGACGCCTCGATCCTGATCACTGGCGAAAGCGGCGTCGGCAAAGAAGTCATCGCCCGCTACGTGCACCAGAAGTCGCGTCGCGCGGCCAAGCCGTTCATCTCGGTTAACTGCGCCGCGATCCCCGAGAACCTGCTGGAGAGCGAGCTGTTTGGCCACGAGAAGGGCGCCTTCACCGGCGCCGTGGCCCGGCGCATCGGCAAGTTCGAGGAGGCCCAGGGCGGCACCCTGCTGCTCGATGAAATCTCCGAAATGGACGGCCGCCTGCAGGCCAAGCTGCTGCGCGCCATCCAGGAGCGCGAGATCGACCGGGTCGGCGGCGCCAAGCCCGTCAAGGTCGACATCCGCATTCTCGCGACGTCGAACCGAGATCTTGTTCAAGCCGTCAAGGACGGGACGTTTCGCGAGGACCTGCTCTATCGGCTCAACGTCGTGAACTTGCGCCTGCCGCCCCTGCGCGAGCGGCCGGGCGATGTGCTGGCGCTGGCCGAGTTCTTCGTGCGCAAATACGCTGCGGCCAACGGCGCGCCGGAACGCGCGCTGTCGGCGGAATCCAAGCGCCGCCTCGCCGGCCATCGCTGGCCGGGCAACGTGCGCGAGCTGGAAAACGCCATGCACCGCGCGGTGCTGCTGGCCTCGGGTCCGGAGATCGAGGAGAGCGCCATCCGCCTACCCGACGGCCAGCCGCTGTCGGCCGCCGACCCGCATGCGCGCGCCGCCCAGGCCGCCTCGCTGGCCGCCGAGACCGCCAGCCGCGGCTATGTCGGTCAGACCGTGGCGGCAATGGAACAGCAGCTGATCATCGACACCCTCGAGCACTGCCTGGGCAACCGCACCCACGCGGCCAACATCCTGGGCATCTCGATCCGCACCCTGCGCAACAAGCTGAAGGAATACACCGAGGCCGGCGTCTCGGTGCCCGCGCCGCAGATGGGCGCGGCGAGCGCCGCCTGATCTGAATGGCGGACGTCGGCGTCTCCTCGAGGTACGGACAGACCCCCAACCCACGCGATGTGTGGGGCTGGATCGCCCGTGGCGAGGTGGCCCTGGCGCTCGGCGTCGTCGGCATCGTCGTCCTGCTGATCCTGCCGATTCCGGCCTTCGTGCTGGACATGTTGTTGTCGCTGTCGATCACCAGCGCCGTGCTGATCCTGATGACCTCGCTGCTCATCAAGAAGCCTCTGGAATTCACCGGCTTTCCGATGGTGCTGCTGGTCACCACCCTCTTCCGGCTGTCGCTGGGGATCGCCTCGACCCGCCTGATCCTCGGCCACGGCCACGAAGGCGTGCATGGCGCGGGCCATGTGATCGAGGCCTTCGGCAAGTTGATGATGGGCGGCAACTACGTCATCGGCGTGATTGTCTTTGCGATCCTGGTGATCGTGAACTTCGTGGTCATCACCAAGGGCTCCGGACGGATCGCCGAGGTGGCCGCCCGGTTCACCCTGGACGCCATGCCCGGCAAGCAGATGGCCATCGACGCCGACCTCTCGGCGGGCCTGATCGACGACACCGAGGCCAAGCGCCGACGCAAGGACCTGGAGCAGGAGTCGACCTTCTTCGGAGCCATGGACGGCGCGTCCAAGTTCGTCCACGGCGACGCCATGGCGGGCCTGATCATCGTCGCCATCAACATCATCGGCGGCATATTGATCGGGGTGCTGCAG
>JANXXK010000037.1 GCA_025350685.1 Alphaproteobacteria bacterium
CGACGTGCTCTAAGTGTTTGAAGATAGACAAACAAAATGGCCTTCCCCCGGGAAGGGGAAGGCCAATAGGGTTGCGCCAGCCATGACGTGGGGGACGTCGTAGTCGATCGGCGCAAGTCCGGCGCCGGGGGAGGCGCCGGCGTAGGGAATCGCCCTGCAAGATCTAGTCGACAGGTGCGACGGACGCACGATGCGCGCCCAGGACTCACCCGTCAAGGTTGAGGTAGGTCGAATCTAATTCTACTTCTGGGCGATCAGCCCTAACAAGCTGCAGCCGGCTTACGGCTTGAAGCCCGTGTGCACCATCAGATAGGCGATGGTGTCGGTGCGGTCCTTGGGGTCCTTCATGCCGGCGAAGGTCATCTTGGCGCCCGGCAGGGTGGCCTTCGGGTCAGTGATCCAGGTGTCCACGTGGGCGGCGTCCCAGGTCCAGCCCGTGGCCTTCAACGCGTCGGAATAGTTGAAGCCGGCGACGCTCGCCGCCTTGCGGCCGAACACGCCATGCAGATTCGGACCGGTCATGTTCGGCGCGCCTTCCACCAGGGTGTGGCAGGTCTGGCACAGCGCGAACTTGGACTCGCCGTTCGACAGGTCAGCGGTGTTGTAGGGCGCGGGCAGGGTGGCCTGGATCTTCTTGGCGTCCTGGTCGCTGATCGCCGCGGGGGTCGCTGAGCTGCCGGCGGCGTTCTGGTCGGCCGGCGGGCTGGTCGCGGACTTGTTGCAGGCCGACAGAGCGGCGGCGGCCAGGGCCGCGGCGGCGAGCGTCAATCCCATATGGCGCATGCGCGAAGTCTCCTTGAGGATCTGAGCCGGGGAGGGGAGCCGCCGGCGCCGCCTAAATCGATGAAAGGCGGCCGGGATGCAAGACGGCTCGGCGCGGCGGCGGCCGGCTCAGCGCTTGCGGCGCTTCTCGCGGTTCACCGCCTCGTCCAGCGCCTGCAGGAAGCGCGAGCGGTCGGCGGGGCCAAAGGGCTTGGGGCCGCCGGTCATTTCGCCCATCGAGCGGATGTGTTCGCCGATCGCCCGCGAGGCCAGCGCCGCGCCGATGCTGTCGGGCGTGAACAGCCGCCCGTTGGGCGCGATCGCCACGCCGCCCGCCTTCAGCACCCGCTCGGCCAGGGGGATGTCGTTGGTGACGACGATGTCGCCCGGCGCGCACCGCTCGGCGATCCAGTCGTCGGCCACGTCGGGCCCGGCGTCGACGATCATCCGCCCGATCAGCTTGGAGGCGGGGATCTGGATGAAGCTGTTGGAGACCACCGTCGTGGTCAGGCCATAGCGCGCGGTGACCCTGTAGGTCTCGTCCTTCACGGGGCAGGCGTCAGCGTCGATGTAGATGCTGGTCATGGACTCTCAGCGGACGGTGCCGGATGAGGGACTCGAACCCCCGACCTTTGGTTTACAAAACCACTGCTCTACCAGCTGAGCTAATCCGGCGACCGATCCGCCGCTTATCGGATGAAGCGCTAAGGCTTTGCAACCGCGTGGGTTGGTTCGCAGGCGCGGCCGTGCTTGCCTAGGCCGCCAGCGCGCAAAGGATCCGGCCCATGGACTTCGAGGACTATCGCCGCCACGACGCCGTGGGCCTGGCCGAACTGGTCGCGCGCCGCGAGGTGTCGCGTGAGGAGCTGCTCGACGCGGCCACGGCCCGGATGGCCGCGGTCAACCCGAAGATCAACGCCGTCACCCAGGACTTCGCCGCGAGCGCCCGCGCGACACCTGCCGTCGGCGGACATTTCGGCGGCGTTCCCTTCCTGCTGAAGGACCTCGGGGCGGCGATGGCGGGGACGCCGATGACCATGGGTTCGCGGATGTTCGAGGCCAACGTCTCGGCCGCCGACAGCGCGCTCACCGCCGCCTACAAAGCCGCCGGCCTGACCATCTTCGGCAAGACCAACACGCCCGAGTTCGGCCTGTGGCCGGTCACCGAGTCCGACCTGCTGGGCGTCTGCCGCAATCCCTGGGACCTTTCCCGCACGCCCGGCGGCTCGTCCGGCGGGGCGGCCTCGGCGGTGGCGGCCGGCATCGTGCCCGCGGCCCACGCCAGCGACGGCGGCGGCTCGATCCGCACGCCGGCGTCGTGCTGCGGCCTGTTCGGCATGAAGCCCTCGCGCGGCCGGGTCTCCTTCGCGCCGTTGGGGGAGGGCTGGGCGGGCGCCTCGATCCAGCACGCGGTGACCCGCTCGGTGCGCGATTCGGCGGTCCTGCTCGACGTCGCCTGTCGGCCTGAGCCGGGCGACCCCTATTTCCTGCCGGCGCCGGAGCGTCCATACGCCGAGGAGGTCTCCCGCGAGCCCGGCAAGCTGCGCATCGCCGTCTTCGCCGGCGCGATGCAGTCGCCCGGCCTCGATCCGGAGTGCGAAGCCGCCGTGCGCGAGACCGCCCGGCTCTGTGAGGAACTCGGTCACGCGGTCGAGGCCGCGACGATCCCCGGCGACGTGGCCGCCATGCAGGCGGCGGCCGGCGTGGTGATCTCCGCCAGCATCACCGCATCCCTCGATGCCGAGGCCGAACGGCGCGGCCGTCCACTGGCCGACGGCGACGTGGAGGCCCTGACGATGGCGACCTATCGCCGCGGGGCCGCGGTCCTGGCGGCGGACTATGTGCGCGGAATTGCGGCGCTTCACGCCTACACCCGGGCCCAGGCCCAGCTGTTCGAGACCTATGATGTCCTGCTGCTCTCGACGCTCGGCAGCCCGGCCATCCCGGTGGGCTGGATCACTGAGCACCCGAAGCTGATCGGCGAGCGCCTGTTCGCCTTCATGCCCAACACCCAAGCCTTTAATAACACGGGACAACCTGCGATGACCGTGCCGCTGGCCTGGAGCAAATCCGGCCTGCCGATAGGCCTGCAATTCGTGGCGCGGATGGGGGCGGAGGCGACGCTTTTCCGGCTCGCCGGACAGCTCGAAGAGGCCCGACCCTGGTTCGACAGGCTAGCTTCTCTATAGAAGCCGGGCGGCGGCTGAGGATAAAAAATCTATAATACCGGCATGCGGATGCGAAAACGTTGCGTTATTCCCCCGTAAGTTGATCGTAATTGCTAAAAGCGTCGCTGTGCATGATCTTTGCAACGTGACTGACATGATCCGCACCCGTTCCAGATCGAGACACGCTAAACGCCTCCTGTCGGGGGTGTTGGCGACGCTTGTGGCGGCGTCGGCCATGGCCTTCGCCTCGGGCGGCGTGCTTCATCAGGATGAAGCGCCCAACGCCGGGCTGCAACAGGGCGGGCAAGGCGGCGCCGGCGGCGACCCCGCGCTCGACACCCAGCAGAGCCCGTCCTCGGGCGGTGGTTCAGGGCAGGTCGCCGGCAACGGTGCGCCCGGCGGCAACATTCCCGGCGGCGGCCCCCCGGCCGGCGGCGGCGGCTCCTCTGGCGCCGGCGACAACAGTAACGACAGCGGGCCCGGCTTCGTCCCGAACGGCGAGAACGGCTTGATGGCGCTGGCCGACCTGGCCAACGCGGGCGCCAACGGCGCGGCCGGCGGCGACAATGGCAACTCGGGCGGCGGCGGCGCGGGCGGCCTCGGTGACGACGCCGGCTTCGGCGGCGGCGACGGCACGCAGGTCGCGGACAACTCCGATTCTGGCGGCTTCGGCGGCTTCGGCGGCGGCGGTGGCGGTGGCGGAGGCGGTGGGTGTGGCGGCGGCGGCGGCGGTGGGTCCGGCGGCGGCGGCGGCACTGGTGGCGGCGGCACAGGTGGTGGCGGCGGTACCGGCGGCGGGGGCGGCCTTGGAGGCGGTCTCGGCGGCGGAGGCGGTGGCCTCGGTGGCGGTGGCGGTGGCGGCGGCCCGGGCGATCCGTGCCTGCTCGGCGGCTGCGGCCCAACCGGCAATCCCCCAATCACACAGCATGTGTTCCCGCCTCCGACTTTCCCCCCGCCCGGCTGCGGCGACGGCTGCCCTCCGCCTCCGCCGCCGCCTCCGCCGCCTCCTCCGGTGGTCACGCCGCCGGGCGGCGCCCACGGCGGCCCGATCCCTGAGCCCGCGACGTGGCTGATGATGATCCTGGGCTTCGGCGGCCTGGGCCAGGCGTTGCGGCTGCGGCACCGCAAGGGCCAGACGCTGGCCTGAGTCGGCTGCGAGCGCGGGTCGATATAGTCGGCCAGTTGTGGATGTTAGGCGCGCCGGAAGCCTGGAACTGGGCGTCGCCGTCGCCGCGACCGCAACTCAGAGCATCCCGAACCATTTTGCCATACGCCCGCTGCCACTCACTGGGCGAGGCTAAAGGGTCGGCCACGCCGCCCTCACCGCGAAGCCGCCGGAGACCCGCCAATGCCGCTGAGCTGGACCGCGATCGCCCCGATCCTGCTGCTGGTGGCGTCCAATGTGTTCATGACCTTCGCCTGGTACGGCCAGCTCAGGGTGCAGCACCGCGCCATGTGGCTGCTCGTGCTGATCAGCTGGGGGATCGCGTTTTTCGAATATTGCCTGGCGGTCCCGGCCAACTTCATCGGTCGCCGGGTCTATGCGCCGTCGGAACTGAAGGCGATGCAGGAGGTGATCACGCTCGGCGTGTTCGCGATCTTCTCGGTCGCCTGGCTGAAGGAGCCGATCACGCTCAACCACGCCATAGGCTTCGCTCTGATCGGCTTGGGCGCCGTCTTCGTCTTCAAGGGTCCGTTCTGAGGGGTCGAGCGGCCCGGCCCGCAGGCCGGGGGTTCGCCGGACTACGCCACCGCGGGCTCGGCCGCCTTGCCGAACTTGATGCCGCCAAGGACTGTCTGGCCACAGCAAGCGACTTCTGCCTGTCAGGCGGCGCTTTCTCTTGAAGACTCAAGAGGCGCCACCCTAGCCCCGCAGGACCGCTCACCCCGACGCCGCCGCTTGGCGAGGATTTCTTGCTCGGCCGCTTTGTCGATGCGGCCCACCCAGCCTATAAGCCGCGCCTTCTCCCCATTTCGAGAGCCGTCATGTCCCGTTTCCTGATCACGTCCGCGCTGCCCTACATCAACGGGATCAAGCATCTGGGAACGCTGGCGGGCTCGATGCTGCCGGCCGACGTCTATGCGCGCTTCCAGCGGTCTCGCGGCCGCGAGACGCTGTACATCTGCGCCACCGACGAGCACGGCACGCCCACCGAGCTGGCCGCCGCCGAGAAGGGCCAGGACCCAGCGACCTTCTGCGCCGAGCAGCACCGGATCCAGCATGACCTGGGCCGCCGGTTCGGCCTCTCCTGGGACCATTTCGGCCGTTCCTCCTCGCCGCAGAACCACAGGCTCACCCAGCGCTTCGCCCAGCAGCTGTGGGAAGCCGGCTTCCTCGAGGAGCGGGTGACCCAGCAGGTCTATTCGGTGGTCGACAAGCGCTTCCTCCCCGACCGCTACGTGATCGGAACCTGCCCGCACTGCGGCTATGAGGCGGCCCGCGGCGACCAGTGCGAGAACTGCACCCGGGTGCTCGACCCCGCCGACCTGATCAAGCCTCGCTCGGCGGTCTCCGGCTCGACCGAGATCGAGATCAGAGGCTCCAAGCACCTGTTCCTGCGCCAGAGCCTGTTCTCAGCGAAGCTGCGCGCCTGGATCGAGGGCAAGCGGGACCGCTGGCCGCTGTTGGTCACCTCGATCGCGCTGAAGTGGCTGGACGAGGGCTTGCAGGACCGCGGCATCACCCGCGACCTGGAATGGGGCGTGCCGGTCAATGCCTTCGAATGGGGCCCGAACCCAGACGGCGCCACCCCGGCCATCGAGGGCCTGGCGGGCAAGGTGTTCTACGTCTGGTTCGACGCGCCGATCGAATATATCGCCGCCACCTGGGAGTGGGCCGACGCCAAGGCAGTCGAGTCGGGGACCTACGTTTCGGTCGAAAGCCCCCCGGCGGAGATGAAGTATGGCGACTTCATGGGAGCTCTGGGTGTGCAAAATAGTGAGTGGCAGCGCTGGTGGCAGCTCCCGAGCGCGGCTGACGTCACCTACGTCGAGTTTATGGGCAAGGACAACGTCCCCTTCCACACCGTGGGTTTCCCGACGACTGTCATGGGCGTTAACGAGGGTATCGTGGCCGAGAGCGGCGGACATGCGCCGACTTGGAAACTGGTCGACGAGCTGAAGGGCTTCAACTGGCTCGACTACTACGGCGGCCGCTTTTCCACCTCGCAGAACCGCGGCGTGTTCATGGACCAGGCGCTGGAGCTTCTGGCGCCCGACTACTGGCGCTGGTGGATCACCGCCAATACGCCGGAGACCTCCGACGCGAGCTTCGTCTGGGAGCAGTTCCAGGCCCAGGTGAACGCCGACCTGGCCGACGTCCTGGGCAACTTCGTCAACCGCATCCTCAAGTTCACCGAGACCCGCTTTGACGGCGCGGTTCCGGCGGGCGGCGCCGACAGCCCGCTAGAAGAGAGGCTGCACAAGGACGTGCTGGCCAAGCTGCGCGAGCTCACCGACCACCTCGAGGGCCGCGAATTCCGCAAGGCGACCACGGCGCTCCGCCAGCTGTGGGTGCTGGGCAACGGCTACCTGACCGAGGCGGCCCCCTGGACGGCGCTGAAGACCGACCCGGACCGGGCGGCCGTCGCCGTGCGCACCGGCCTGAACCTCGTGGCCCTGTTCGCCAAGGTCTCCGAGCCGTTCATCCCGTTCACCTGCGAGATCATCGCCGGCTCGGTGGGCGAGAGCTTCCCGGGCCGCTGGCCGGACCTGACCGGCGAGGGCGTGCTGTCGATCCTTGAGGCGGGCCGCAAGGTCGCCGCGCCGGAGGTGCTGTTCAGGAAGGTCGAGGACAGCCAGGTCGCCGAATGGCGCGAGCGCTTCGGCGGGCCGGAGAGCTAGTTCCCTTTTCGCTGGGCGATCTCGGCCGGTCCGATGTCCAGCGGTCCCGGCAGGGCGTTGTTGTAGATGCGGGTCATGTTCAGATCGATGGCGACGGTGCGTGCGCCATCCCAGATCATGTGCAAGGCCACGTAGAAGACGACCACCATCCCGGCATAGCCGATCCAGCGAAAGCGATTCAGCAGCCGTGCGATCAGAGTCGCGGCCAGGCCGGTGATTGAGATCGACAGCATCAATCCGGCCACCAGCACAAATGGGTGGTGCCGCGCCGCGCCGGCCACGGCCAACACATTGTCCAGCGACATCGCCAGGTCGGCGACCAGGATCTGGATCAGCGCCTGTCGCATGGTCTTGGGCGGGGGGGTGGCCTTGACCTCACCGCCAGCGGCCTCCCGCGCGGCGTCACCCTCGGCGCGGGTCTCGCGCAGGTCGCGCCACATCTTCCAGCAGACCCACAGGAGCAGGAATCCGCCGACCATCAGCAGGCCGACCATCTTCAGCAGCTGGGTGGTGATGAGGGCAAAGCCGATCAGCATGACCACCGCGGCGGCGAGGCCCAGCACGATCGCCTTGCGCCGCTGGTCGCGGGGCAGGCCGGCCGCGGCCATGCCTACGGCCATGGCGTTGTCGCCCGCCAAGGCCAGGTCGATCATCACCACCTGGAAAAAGGCGGCCACGGCTCCGGCGGTGAAAGGGTTAGCCATCGTCCCTCAATGCGGCAGGGCGCTTCTGGCTGCAAGGTAGAGCCTCAACGGGGCCGCGAGGCCTCGTAGAGCGCCACGGCGGCGGCGGCCGAAACATTCAGGCTGTCGAAGCCGCCGGGCATCGGGATGCGGGCTAGCTCGTCGCAGTGTTCGGCCACCAGCCGGCGCAGGCCCTCGCCCTCAGAGCCCATCACCAGCACGGTCGGCTGGCCGTCCATGACCTCAGCCAGTGTCCGCTCGGCCTCGCCGGCCAGGCCCACGGCCCGCCAGCCGGCGCCGCTGAGCTCGTCCAATGCGCGCGACAGGTTGACCACCCGGGCGACCGGAATCTTGTCGACCGCCCCGGCCGCCGCCTTGGCCAGCGCGCCGGTGATGCGCGGGGCGTTGCGGTCCTGCAGCACCACGCCGACCGCCCCGAAGGCGGCGGCCGAGCGTAGCATGGCGCCGACGTTCTGCGGGTCGGTGACCTGGTCGAGCATCAGCAGAACGGCGCCGGGGTGGGGCTCGAAGTCGGCCAAGGCGGCGTCTTCCAGCGCGGCGCCCCGCACCGCGATCCCCTGGTGCACCGAGCCCTGCGGCAGGCGTTGCGCGATCTGCTGGTTGTCGGCTTGCTGGAGGGTGGCTAGGCGGCCGAATTTGGCCTCGATCTGCTTGATCCGCTCCGGCGTCGCCAGGATCAGTTCGGCCGGGCCACGACGCGGATTGGACAGCGCAGCCTCCACCGCGTGCCAGCCCCAGATCCAGTCGTCGGCGACCGCCTCCGGACGCCTGGAAAAGTGGCCGTGAGGCCTCTTGTTCTTGCCCTGGCGGGCGTCGTTGCGTTCGGGGAAGTGGGCCACTATAAGACGCGCTCCAAATTGGGGCCCCGGACGGGTCGCCGCCTCCAGGACCGTGCGTTGGGCGCTCTCTATGCCCCGCGCCGCCCCCGGCGGAAGCGATTTCGTCCGAAGCTTCGACGCGAGCCCTTCCCACTCACGATGGAACATCGCGAGTGGACAAGAAGGGCTCCAGGCATATAGCGACGACCCTGCTTTCCCATCTGACCTAGGTCAGATGGGCAGGGTCTAGCGCTCCGAGCGCGAGGGGGAATGTCCCGAGCGGCAAAGGGGGGGGACTGTAAATCCCCTGGCGTACGCCTTCGCAGGTTCGAGTCCTGCTTCCCCCACCACGCTCGGCGCCGATAGGAGATTTGGCGGTCATGCCGCCCAAGACGAGACGGACCAAATTAGACCGCGGGTATAGCACAATGGTAGTGCAGCAGCCTTCCAAGCTGAATATGCGGGTTCGATTCCCGCTACCCGCTCCACGTTAGATCAAGCACCCGCAGGACCCGAGATGGCCAAAGAGAAGTTCGAACGCAACAAGCCGCACTGCAACATCGGCACGATTGGTCACGTTGACCATGGCAAGACGACGTTGACGGCTGCGATCACGATGATCCTGGCGAAGGCCGGCGGGGCCAAGGCGATGGCCTAT
>JANXXK010000065.1 GCA_025350685.1 Alphaproteobacteria bacterium
GCCATCTCCCAGACCTTGGTGAACACCCGGGCCGTGGTCTCGGTCAGGCTGAAGCGGACGTTCGCCCCGATGTTGAACACAACAACCTCCAGCGGCCCGACCTCGGCCTCGATCCTGTCGAACAGGGCGATCACCTCGGCCTCCTCACGCGCGTCGACGCCAAAGGCATGCGCCACGCCGCCCTTGGCGCGAATGTCGCCCGCCAGCGCCTCAAGCTGGTCGAGGTTGCGGACGCGCCTCGTGATGCACACCGGATGGCCTTCCGCGGCGAAGGCGCGGGCGATCGCGCCACCCACGCCGTCGCCGGCGCCCACCACCAGGCACACGCCCTTTGGGTTCTCAGCCATGACCGACCTGCCCGTTTCATAGTCAGTTTATTTTCTGGACTGACGATGGTATCGAATCCGGACGGTGTCAATCGAGGAGCCCCGCCTATGAAATGGGACGATCTGGCCCAGGAGCCCTGCTCGGTGGCCCGCACCGTGGCGGTGATCGGCGACCGCTGGACCCTGATGGTCCTGCGCGACTGCTTCCTCGGCGTGCGCCGCTTCGAGGACTTCCAGGCCCGGCTCGGGATCTCCCGCACCATCACCGCCGAGCGCCTCAAGCGTCTGGTCGACGAAGGCGTCCTGAGAAAGGTTCGATACCAGGACAACCCGCTGCGGTTCGAATACCGCCTGACCGACAAGGGCCACGACCTCTATCCGGTGATCATGGCCGTGGTCAGCTTCGGCGACCGCCATTACGCCGGCCCGGAAGGACAACCGGGAGCCGGCCCGCCGCTGCTCCACCGTCACAAGACCTGCGGCTGCGACTTCCACCCGGTGATGACCTGCTCGGAATGCCACGCCCCGCTCGTCGCCCGCGACGTCGAGACCCGCGCCGGGCCGGGGGCGCGCGCGGCCGCCTGACCCTCGGCCTCGGATCGAACCGGCCGCCCGGACGTTTCCCGCCCTGGCGCAACTCGGCGCGGGGGTGGGCAGGCGGGCGATCCATGATCCAGGCGGTTCTCTACGATGCGGAAGGTCATGACCGCGAGCTTGAGCTCGACGACGGGCTGCCGGCGCTGGACGACCATCAGCTCCTGTGGATCGATCTGACCGGCCGCGACGAGGCTGAGATCGCCCGGCTGGGCAAGTTGCTGGCGCTCAAGCCGGGGTCGCTCACCGACATGATCTCCGGTGGCCGCGCGTTCGTGCTCGCCAACTATGGCGACTATGTCCACTTCGACGTCGCGGCATCGACCGCGACAAGTCCTCGGGCGGCGCGCCCAAGCCGTCGCGTTCGATCCGCCTGGACATGCTGATCGGCCGCGGCTGGATCGTCACCGCGCACGAGCATCCGCTGCGCTTCCTGCAGGAGTTCCGCGACCAGGACCGGGGCGAGACGCTGATCGGCGCGCTGACCAGCGCCAGCCTCGCCGCCTCCCTGCTCGACTGGCACCTGACCGCCTATCTGACCGCGCTCGAGGACGTCGAGGCGTTCGCCGACCGCGTCGACCTGCGCCTGCTTTCCGCCTCCACAGTCCGCGACGACCTGCTGCAGGAACTGGTCGGCGCGCGGCGCTACATCTCCAGTCTTCGCCGCTCCCTCGCCCCGCAGAGCGCCATCTTCTATGGGCTCTCGCGGCCCGACATCGCGCTCATCGCCGACGCCGGTTTCGGCGATTCCTTCGGGCGTCTGGAAGGCCGCTTCGAGCGCGTGCTCGACGCCATGGAGCACGGCCGTGAGCTGGTGCAGAGCTCCTTCGACCTGTTCACCACCCGCACCGCCGAGACCACCAACACCCTGATCCGCCGCCTGACCTTCATCTCGATCATGCTGGGCCTGTTGGGCGGCGTCGCCGGCGTGTTCGGGATGAACTTCCAGACGCCCTACGCCAAGGCCGGGCTGTTCGGGTTCTGGGCGGTGGTGATCACCTTCATCGTGGTCGCGGCCGCCGCCGCCGCCATCGGCCGCGCCCGCAAGTGGATCTAGCTAGCCGGTGCGGGTGAAGCCGTCGGCGCTCCAGCCCTCGCTGCCCACGCTGTGGTGCACGTAGAACAGGCCATCGGGGTCATAGCGGCGCTTGATCGCCTTCAGCCGCGGATAGTGCTCGCCCCAGAACGCCTGCTGCCAGTCGGCCTCGAAATAGTCGGTCTCCGAGACGTAGGCCGCTGGCTTTGCGGGCAGCGCCAGCAAGGGCGCCATGGCCGCGCGCATCACCTTGGCGTCGATCCGGCCTTTGCCATCGTTGGGCTCATGGCCGGCGATCCCTGGCCAGGCCGGGCCTTCGCCGGCGCCGGCGATGGCCAGCGCGAAGGCGTCCAGCACCGCCGGGTTGGTGGCCGTGTCCTTCGACCTCCCCAGCGCCTGCGCCGGCGCGCCGGCGAGGCCCTTGTTGAAGTGCAGCGAGACGCTCCAGGTGGCCGCGGCGTGAACCACCGCCTCCACCAGGGCGGCGCGCCGATCGGGCTCGAGCAGCCGCTGTGACAGCCACGCCGACTGGTAGCCGTGCAGCACCTGGCCCACCTGGCCCGCGTCGCCCGACCAGATGAAATGCCCCTTGGACGCGCCCGGCCGGTCGTCGCCGACTGCCACGCCCGGGATCGTCTTCATGATCGCCGGGTTCCAGAACATCCGGGCCGGCAGCACGGCGATCGAACGACCGGTGAGCGTGTAGTCCTGCGGCCGCGACGCGACCCAGTCGAAGAACGGCTTCCAGGTCTCTCCCGCCTCGGCCTGCGTCAGCCCCTGCAGCACCATGCTGATCGAGACCCTGCGCCGGAACTCGAAGCCGATCTGCTCGCCCCAGTGCGGGTTCAGCAGGCGCGTCCGGTAGAAATCCAGGATGCGGTCAACGAGTTCGCGGTAGGCCGCGTCCGAGTTGGCGGTGATATTGCCGTTCACGCCCCCGAAGGTGGCCGGCAGATCGTGGGTCGCCAGCGTCAGCCGGGTGACCACGCCGAAGGTCCCGCCGCCGCCGCCCTTCAGCGCCCAGAAGAGGTCGGGGTTGGTGCAGGCGTTGGCGATCCGCACAACCCCGTCGGCGGTGACCACCTCGACCTCCAGCAGGTTCGCCGCGCCGGTGCCGAAACCCTTCGAGTAGCTGCCGAAGCCACCGCCCTGCACCAGGCCCGCCACGCCCACCGTGGTGCAGCCGCCGCCCTGGACGTAGCGGCCGGCCTTGGTGGTCACCGCGTCATAGGCCTCCAGCCAGATGGCGCCCGCGCCGACGCTGACCGCGGGCTCGCCGGGCCCTTTGCAGCCCTTGGCCACGAAGCTGTCGTGGAGCTCGATCGCCCGCATCGGCTTGGTCCAGACCAAGAGCGAGTCCGGCGCGTTCGAACCGCCGAGGTAACTGTGCCCGCCGCCCTTCACGACCAGCCGCAGATTGTGCCGGCGCGCGAAGTTCACCGCCGCGGCGACATCGGCCGCGCTCTCGGCGGCGACGACATATTCGCTGGGCTTCGAGGTCCAGGCGTCGGTCCAGCCCAGGGTCTGGGTCAGCGCCGCCGTCTCACCGATATAGAACGGATTGCGCAGGGCCTTGAACAGCGCCGCGGTCTCCGGGCTCGCCGGCGCCTTGGCCGCCGCCGCCAGCGGCGAGACGACCTTGCTCAGCCGCCCACCCACGGCCTTGCTTAAGCCCGCCCAGGCCGTCGCGTCCGGCCAGCCCGCCTCGCCCGGCCGCACCCGGCTGCGATGCGAGGCGGCGAAGACGGCGCGGGGCAGGCCGGCCGCCAGCGGCAGGGCGGCGGCGCCTATCAGCAGGTTGCGTCTCAGCATGGCGGGCTCCTCGGAAGGTGCGGTTCGATATCTAGGCCGATGGGCCCGTTCCGTCGACGCGGCCAGCGGCGCGGGACGAGCGGCCGCGCGGCGGGTGCGGACACTCCCGCGCCAGGGACCAGCGGCGGAGCTGCCGGGACGAGCGGTGGACGGCCCTAGCCCTGGCGGTCACAAACCGGCTAGGTAAGGCTCACCCTGAGCATATGGGGGCGAGATTGGACGACGGCGGCGCGCGGCGGGAGGCTGGCCCGTCCCGCGAGGGGCGGCTGGAGGCGCTTGTCCCCGGCCAGGCCATCGTCTTCGGCGGCGACCGGGTGTCCTACGTCAGCGCCGAGCTCGCCCAGGCCTTCCGCGCCGGCGACCGGTTGCTGGTCGACCCCGACAGCGGCGAGTTGCTGCACATCCCCGCCGCCGAACACGCCCTCGCCGCCGCGGCCGTGGCCCGCGCCCAGGCCGCCTTTGCAGGCCTCGCGGCGGCCAGCGACGAGGCCATCACCAGCTTCTTCGCCGCCTTCGCCGCCCATCTCGCCGACGACGCGCGCTGGGCGGCGATCGCCGCCGCCAACGCCGCCGACGTGGCCGCCGCCGCCGGCCGCGGCCGCTCCACCACCCGGCTCGAGGCTTCCCCGGCCATGCGCTCCGACATGATCGCTGGCCTGCGGGCCTGGCAGGCCGCCCAGCCATCGCGCGGGTGCACAGTCGAGCGCGTCGATCATGCCGGGTGGAGCGTCGAGCAGGTCACCGCGCCCCTGGGCGTCGTCGGCTTCGTCTTTGAGGGCCGGCCCAACGTCTTCGCCGACGCCACCGGCGTGCTGCGCGGCGGCAACGCCGTGGTCTTCCGCATCGGCTCCGACGCTCTGCGCACCGCGCGCGCCATCGTCGCGCAGGCGCTGGACCCGGCGCTCGCCGCCGCCGGCCTGCCCCCGGGCTCCGCCCAGCTGATCGACAGCGCCGCCCACGCCGCCGGCTGGGCGATGTTCGCCGACGCACGCCTCAGCCTGGCCGTCGCCCGGGGCTCCGGCCCCGCCGTGGCCCAGCTGGGCGCCATTGCGCGGGCCGCCGGCACGCCGGTGAGCCTGCACGGCACGGGCGGCGCCTGGCTGGTCGCCGACGCCTCGGCCGACGCCGAGCGCTTCCGCGCCGTCGTCTTCCACTCCCTCGACCGCAAGGTCTGCAACACGCTCAACGTCTGCTGCATCGTCCGCGCGCGCGCCGACGAGCTGATCCCGCTCTTCCTCGAGGCGCTGGCCCAGGCGGGCGAACGCCGAAGCGGCTGGAAGCTGCACGTCGCCGACGCCGACCTCGCCCGCATCCCCGCCGAGCTGCGCGCGAGCCGCGGCCCGGTGGTCCGCGCCGAGGGGCCCCGCGAAGAGCCCCTGGTCGAGCCGATCGCACGATCCGACCTCGGCCGCGAATGGGAGTGGGAGGAGACGCCGGAGGTCTCGCTCGTCGTGGTCGAGACCGCCGAGGAGGCCGCCGACCTGTTCAATGCGCTGAGCCCCCGCCTGGCCGCCACCCTCATCGCCGAGGACGCCGACGCCCAGGCGGCCTTCTACGCGCGCATCGACGCCCCCTTCGTCGGCGACGGCTTCACCCGCTGGGTCGACGGCCAATACGCCCTGGGCCGCCCGGAGCTCGGCCTCTCCAACGGGCAGAACGGCCGGCTGTTCGCCCGTGGCGCGGTGCTCTCCGGCGACGGCGTGTTCACCGTCCGCACCCGGGTGCGCCAGGCCGATCCCGGCCTCGACCGCGCCGGCGCGCCCACGCCGCCGCGCCGGGCCTAGGGCGAGGCAAGTCCATGTGGTCAGCGGGCGCGGCCCCACGTCTGCCGGTCGGCGGCCGCCCCGGCGCCCTTCGCCCGGGCTTTATGCTCGCGCCCGGCATGCGCGTCGGCCTCTACGGCGGCAGTTTCAACCCGGCCCACGAGGGCCACGCCCACGTGGCCGAGACCGCCAGGCGCCGGCTGGGGCTCGACCGGGTGATCTGGCTCGTCTCGCCGCAGAACCCGCTGAAGGCCGCCCACGAGACCGCCGACCTGGCCACCCGCATGGCCGGCGCGCGCAGCCTGGCCACGGGCCCCGGCATGATCGTCTCCGACCTCGAGACCCGGCTGGGCAGCGCCTACACCATCGACACCGTGCGCGCGTTGAAGCAGCGGTTTCCCGGCGTGAACTTCGTCTGGATCATGGGCGCCGACAGCCTGGCCAGCTTCCACCGCTGGCGCGGCTGGACCCAGATCATGCGCGAGGTCCCGGTCGCCGTGGTCTCGCGCCCCTGGATCTCGCTGAAGAGCCGTTTTTCGGCGGCCGCCGCCCGTTTCGCCCATTATCGCCGCCCGTCCAGCCAGGCGATCCGCCTCCCCGGCGCCACGGCGCCGGCCTGGGTCTTCCTGTTCGGACGGTTCAATTTCCAGAGCTCCACGGCCCTCCGGGCGCGCCTGGCCGCGCAGGCGGCCAGACGCGCTCAAAGGTAAGATCCTTGAGCCGTCACCTTCGTGACGGCTCGGGGCGAACGGCTGAAGCGCCTCGCGCCTTGATCAGCGGCTGACCCGGAGCCCTTGGCGTGCTAGAGTCTCCGGGCGAGGACATCAAAGGAGCACCCCGCTGGACCGTGTAGTTGCGCCGCGTGCGCAGGCAGGCGCCAAGCCCGCCAAGAAGACCCCGGCCGCGAAAGCGACCCTGAAGTCTGTCGTAAAATCTGCCGCGAAAGCGGCTCCCACAGCTGCTCCGAAAGTTGCCGCAAAACCTGGCGTGAAAGCTGCCCCAAAGGCGGGCCCGAAGCCTCGGGCGAAAGCCGCGCCGAAAGTCGTGGATCGCATCGCGGCGCTGGAAACGCTGATCCTGGCCCGTCTCGACGACGACAAGGCGCAGGACGTCGTGTTCATCGACCTCAAGGGCAAATCCGCCGTCGCCGACGGTCTGGTGGTCGCCTCCGGGCGTTCGCACCGCCACGTCGGCGCCATGGCCGACCACCTGCTGCGCGCGCTGAAGGACGAGGGCTACGGCCGCGCCCGCGTCGAGGGCCTGCCGCACTGCGATTGGGTGCTGATCGACACCGGCGACATCATCGTCCACCTGTTCCGACCCGAGGTGCGCGGCTTCTAC
This sequence comes from Alphaproteobacteria bacterium, assembly GCA_025350685.1. GTDB lineage: Bacteria > Pseudomonadota > Alphaproteobacteria > Caulobacterales > Caulobacteraceae > Phenylobacterium. The sequence continues at coordinate 6,873 of JANXXK010000065.1, forward strand.
AACATCGAGAAGATCTGGTCGGTGGACTCCGCCCACATGACCCAGGCGGCGGGCCAGGTCGTCTGACCCAGACCCTGACCCGTTCAGGACCTGAACGGGCTAGAAGGGTCGCGATAAACGTGTCCGGACAGGATTTTTCTGGTCGCGGCGCGCGATTTGCAGTTCCTTCTGCGCCGATCATCCGCGAGGTCATATGACACAACCGCGCCTGAAGAAGAGCGAAACGCTCGAAATCCGCCTGCCCTATCCGACCAAGCTGGCCTTCATGGCCCGCTGCCGCGATGAGGGCCGCACGGCCAGCGAAGCTTTGCGTGGCTTCATCGACGGCGCCGTAGAGAACCGCCGGGCCGGCCCCAAGATCGGCAAGGGCGGCCCCCGCCACCTGCTCGCCGGCGCCCTGATCGCCGCGGCGGTGGGCGCCATCGCGCTCCCGTCGCTCGCCCGCCAGGCCTTCACCGCCGCCGAATTCGCCCGCCTCGACGCCAACCACGACGGAATGGTCAGCTACGCCGAATTCCGCGCGGCACGGCGGTAGCCTCCTCGCCCCCGCGCGCAGCGTAGAGGGCTCGCGAACTACGCGTCTCCGCCGGCCGGCGCGGCCTCGCCGGCGATCTTGTCGGCCCGGCCCCAGGGCACCGCGGCCCAGATTCGCTCGTGGCCGTAGAACAGGATGATCTTGGTCACCGTCTCCACCGAGGCGATGGAGGCCGCGAAGACCAGCTTTCCGGTGACGAAATAGCTGATGATGAAGGTGTCGATACTGCCGAGAATCCGCCAGCTGACGGCCTTGATGAAGGAGCGCGAATGAGCTTCTGGCGCACGAAACAGCATGGATAGGAGCTCCCGAACTGAAGCCCATCATAGGACATGGCGGCGAAATCGCAGCAGCCAACTAATTCAGATCGCCGTGATAGGTTTTCTGCGTCCCGGCGCCCGCGGATTGCGCAACCGCGGTCATGGACTTCGCCACCGCCCGGTGTGAGTTTCGGGGCACAAGGGAGATTGCCATGTCCGAGACCCTGACCCGCGTCACGCTCGACGATCCCGCCGTCCGCATCGTCGAGGCGCTGGCCGCGCGCAAGGTCAGCGCGCTGGAGCTGGCCGACGAAGCCATCGCCCGCATCGAGGCCCGCGACGGGCCGATCAACGCCGTGGTGGTCCGCGACTTCGACCGCGCCCGCGATGCGGCCCGCCAGGCCGACGCGGCCATCGCCCGCGGCGAGCGGCGTCCGCTGCTGGGCCTGCCGATGACGGTCAAGGAATCTCACAACGTCGCCGGCCTGAAGACCACCTGGGGCTTCGACTGGGCGAAGGACTACGTGGCCTCGGAGGACGCCGTGGGCGTCGCGCGCCTGAAGGCCGCCGGCGCGGTGATCCTCGGCAAGACCAACATCCCCGTCGGGCTCGGCGACTGGCAGAGCGTCAACCCGATCTACGGTCGCACCCAGAACCCCTACGACCTGACCCGCTCACCCGGCGGCTCGTCCGGCGGCGGTGCGGCGGCGCTGGCGGCCGGCATGGTCCCGCTGGAATTCGGCTCCGACATCGGCGGCTCGATCCGCGTCCCGGCGGTCTTCTGCGGGGTCTATGGGCACAAGCCCTCCTTCGACCTGATCCCCGGGCGCGGCCACGCCCCGGCCGGCGCGGTCGGCACGCCGCCGCCGCTCGCGGTCGTCGGCCCGCTGGCCCGCACCGCCGCCGACCTGACCCTGGCGCTGGACGTCCTGGCCGGCCCCGACGTCCCGCTGTCGATGGGCTACCGTCTCGCACTCCCCGCCAGCCGCCACGCGAAGCTGGCCGACTTCCGCGTCCTGGTCCTTACCAGCCATCCGTCAGCCGCCCTGGACAGCGAGATCCGCCTGGCCCTCGAGGGCCTCGCCGGCAATCTCGAAAAGCTGGGCGCCAAGGTCGGCCGGTCGAACGCCGCCCTGCCCGACCTCGCTAAACAGCACGAGACCTACGCGGCCCTGCTGGGCGTCGCCATGGCCCTGCGCGCGCCGGAGAAGCCCAAGACCACCGCCGCCGAATGGATCGCCATGCTCGACGCCCAGCTGGTGGTCCGTCGCCAGTGGGCCGCCCTCTTCGAGACCGTCGACGTGGTCCTCGCCCCCACTTTCGGCCAGGTCGCCTTCCCGCACATCGGTCAGGATCAGGATCAGGACGGCCGCACCCTGGCCATCGACGGAGCGCCCACCCCCTACTTGGCCCAGCTCGCCTGGCCGGGCCTGGCCACCTTCCCCAACCTGCCAGCCACGGCCGTTCCCATCGGCCAGACCCCCCGATCGGCAAAGGGGACTGGCCTGCCGATCGGTGTGCAGATCATCGGCGCCTTCCTCGAGGACCGCACGACGCTGGCCTTTGCCGAGCTCCTCGAGCGCGAGTTCGGCGGGTTCCGGCCGCCACCCTAGCGTCTCCCGCCCATGCAACCTTATCTGCTTGAATCCGTTAGGGTTGCATGCCCAGAATCATCATGACCTGCCCCACCAGCGGCGAGGACGTTCCCACCGGCCACCGCACCCAGGACTTCGACCTTTCGGCCGTGGTCGAACCGCGCTCGTTCCGCTGCCCGGTCTGCCATGAGGTGCACGCTTGGCGCGGTTGCGACGCGCGGGTGGAAGGCGGCCTTACAGAGCCCGCGCCTCACTAGGCTAAGCGCCCATTCGCTTCAGGCCCGGTTCATCGGGCCGCTGCGCAAACTCGATCCACGACGCTAAAGTCCCGCTCGCGCGTTGAGGACCACCATGAACCGCAAACTCGTCACACTCGCCGCCCTGACCCTTGCCCTGGCCGCCACCGGCGCCCGGGCCGACCCCAAGGTCGCCGCTACCTTCGGCAACACCGTGGAGTCGGTCTATTCCGACGGCCGCTCCCAGAAGATCTGGATGCATCCCGACGGCACCTGGACCGGGCTCAGCCGCCGCGGCCACCCGCTCGCCGGCAAGTGGTCGACCAAGGGCGAAAAGGTCTGCCTGCGCCAGAGCAGCCCGCCGACCCTGCCGATCAGCTTCTGCCAGGCCTTGCCGGAAAACCCGGAGACCGGCGTCTTCACCAAGGACCTCGGCGGCGCCCCGATCCACCTGATCATCGTCAAGGGCATGCCGGACCAGAAGGGCTAGCACCTAATTCGCGGCGGGCGTCGCGGGCTCCGGGATCGCGGTGTGAACGTAGAGCGCGTTCTGCCAGCGGCCGTCGCGCCGCACGAACAGCGAGGTCGCCCAGACGGGGCTCGGCACATGGCCCGAATGGGGCGCGGTTCCGCAAGTGGTGTCCTGCGCCGCACGATAGGTCAGCAGCGCCGTGTCGGGCCCAAAGCGCGTCAGGCTGAACCGGTCGACCGTGTAGCTCTTCACCACGCAGCCGCCCCGAACCCCGGCCACCACGCCCGCCTTGCCTGCGGGCCCCGGCTGCATCTCCACATGATCGTCCGACAGGAACCGCTCGAAGAACGCTGCGTCGTGCCCCTGCCAGGCGACCCAGGAGGCCTTCTCCATCGCGGTCAGCTCGGCCTCGAGCGCCCCTTTGCCAGGGAGGTCGGCGTCCGAAGGTTCGGCCCGGGCGGCGCCCACGAGCGTCAGGCCGCAGGCGGCGGCGACAGCAATCAGGTTTCGGTGCATGGATCGGGGCCCCTCGCGGCCATTGACCGGCGCCCAAGCGCGGCCTGCAAGCCGCCCGCGATGGACGGCGCCTCAGGCCCGATGAAGCGTTGAAAGTCCGCGTCCTAGCGCGATCCCAATGTGGATTCGCGACCCTTAAGCGGACCTTCGGAGAGTCCGCCTAAGCGGCAATGCTGAGCCCGATGTCCGGCGAGCGAGAGGCTGCTACTTTGGCGCAGCGGCGGCTTGTTTCTTGGCTTTCGTCTTGGCCATGTGATGGCCGACGGCCCCGCCCACGACCGCTCCGGCGACCCGGTGATGCTTCGGCGCGGCGACGGCGCCGACCGCAGCCCCTGCCACATGACCTTGTGCCAGCGCGACCGGCGCGCTGACCGCGAACGTCGCTGCGATGACGATACCGACTAGTTTCGTAGACATGAGGCGCTCCCAAGCGCTGGCGCGAATGCGCCTGCGTTGCCTGGAGAACGCGCTAACTGGGATTTGGCGCCATCCACACCGCGGCGCCAGGGGCGCCAGCGGGAACCGGCCCGCCGGCGGCCAGCCGTTCATCGATAGCGCGGACGATCATGGCGGCCCCCCACTTGTGGGCCGTAAATAGGTCAGCGAAAGCTGAGCCGGCGATCGGGACGGCGCCCACGATCGTCCTGCAGCCGATCAGCAGCGCCGCTCCGCCGAGGACCGCGCCGGAGACCCCGGCCCGCGCGCCCTGCAGGACGATGAACCCGCCGGCGAGCGTGCTGTAGAGGTCACCCAGGCCCGGTACCCAGCTGAGGACGCCGTCGATCCCGATACTGAAGGGTCCGATGTGCAAGAGACTGTCGGAGAGCCGGCCCACCAGGGCCACGCTGTCACGGATGGAGCGAAGTTCGGCGTCGGTTTTGGTCATGGCGGCATCCAGACGGGGCCGGCCAGCGCCGGCGATTGGGGTGAGGAAGGCTCTAAATCTTTGGGGCGGCGGCGGAGTCGGCGTCGGCCGTCTCTCGCCCGGCAGTCGCGGCTCGGGCTTGGTCGCGGCGGCGGGCCATGGCGGCTGAGACACTGTCAGCGGCCCGGCGCACGCCGTCGTAGACGCGATCGTCCAGGTCAGCCATGCGCCGCTCGAAGGGCGAGTTCGGACCGATGGCGTCATTGATCTTCCGCGCCAGGGTCGTGAAGTCGTCTTGCAGCTTGCGGCCCGCCCCCTCGAAATTGTCGCCCCGGGGCTGTTCGCCAAGGCTCATCCGGACGGCCTGGGCAATAAAGCCTGACCGGGTCATGCCTCGCGCTTCAGCGGCGGCGTCGAGCCGCTGCACCAGGCGTTCGCCGAGCGAGATGTTCACGCGGATGGGAGGATCGTCCACGGCGACGTCCACCAGAACGGCGATAGCGCCGGCGGCCACGGCGACCTGCTCGATCGCGGTCGCCGAAGGCCAAGCTTCGCCGGCGTCCGCCAGGCTCTGGAGGTAGTCGATCGCGGCGCGCCGCGCGTTGACCACAAGCTCGGCCACGTCGCGGCCCTCGGCGGTGCACGACGGGAGATCGGGGAAGGTGGCGCGGTAGCCCTCGTCCTGGTGGCCGGTGATCAGGGCGACAAAGTGCAACGTGCTCATGGACGGTCCTCAGCGGTGGCCGGACCTAAATTGTGTATTTTTGCGCAACAACAAGCGTGACCTGGGAACTAATCTGACGGCCGCGATTTTCCGTCGCGCCGCATTCGGCGCAATGGAGGGCTACCCAATGTCAATTCTCGCGTGGCTGGTCGTCGGTCTGATCGCTGGCTTCCTCGCCAGCAAGGTCGTGAACAAGACCGGTGAAGGTATCGTGCTGGATATCGTTCTAGGCGTCGTCGGCGCGATGGTCGGCGGGTTTCTGTTCAATCAATTCGGTCACTCCGGCGCGACCGGAATCGATCTCTACAGCATCTTCGTAGCCTTCATCGGCTCGGTGATCGTGCTGGTGATCTACCACCTGATCTTCCGTCGCCGGGCCATCTGACCGCCAACGTCTTGCGTGGCGCCGACACCTCAGAATTTGAAGAGGCGTCGGCGCTTCGCACCATCTCGGGAAGGTCGCCCGAACACCCGTGCGATCTATGGCCTGTACCGCCGGCCCTGCGGCACAATTTGGTCGAGGGCACCCGGTAGGGCCGCTTCGCATCCATCGCGACCGATCCGAAAGTCCGATTTTCGACATCCGTCGGAACCTCCACTTTCGGGGCGCCGCGCCCCTGACCGGTTTCGACCCGCTGCGCATGTAGCTTCGTGGCCTCTATGATTCCGACGTTTCAGGCTGATACCGATCTGTCTGGGGCGCTTGGGCGCCCTACTTTGACAGGCCCGCATATCGCCGCTACGCCAAGGTCATGAAATCCGCCATCGGCCTCACGTTGGCGCTGATGCTCGCTCTCGCTGGCACAGGCGCCATCGGCGGGCCCTACAGGGTTCCGCGCACAGCTTTGGGGCAGCCCGACCTGGAGGGCCTCTGGACAAGCAACTCCCTCAGCCGGCTGGAACGGCCCGATATCTATCCGACCGTCGTGATATCCGAAGCGCAAGCGCGCGCCGTCCGCCCGCTTCCGCTGATTGCACCCGACGCTACAGGACAGGCTGATAGCGAAACCTACGACGAGGGCCTGGCGCTTGCTCGTGTCCGCGGACAGATCCGCACGGCGTGGATCGTTGACCCGCCCGACGGGCGTCTTCCGTTCACCCCTGAGGGCCGCGCGCGCGCAAACAAGCCGCCCACATTCGATGGGCCGGAGACACGCACGAACCAGGAGCGATGCCTGATGATGCCCGGCGTTGGGCCGCCGCTCGCGAGCTCGCTATACAACAACAACCTTCAGATCCTTCAAACCAAGGACCATGTGGTCGTATTCCTGGAGATGAACCACGAGGCCCGCATCATCCCGATCGGCCGGCGTCCCCACGACCAAGTCCCTCGCTGGATGGGCGACACCATTGGATGGTGGGAAGGCGATGCCTTGGTCATGGAGACGACCAACTTCGCTCCGGCCCAGTCTCCCCGAAGCAGTCCTCTGATACGAACTTACCTCTCTCCCAACGCCGTCATCACCGAACGGCTTGAAAGGGTCTCACCCGGCGAAATCCTTTACAGTTACACCGTGGTCGATCCGCCGAATTACACGCGCCCCTGGCGGGGGGAGATGCCGTTGAAGAGGACGAAGGGCCCCATCTACGAGTATGCCTGTCATGAGGGAAACTACTCCCTGCCAAACATCCTCGCCGGGGCGAGGGCGCAGGAGCGGGTCGCCGCTAGCGCACCGAGAACGGACGCCAATCCACACTGAGCGTGGCCGTGAATTCCAAAGATCAGGCGACTGTCCGAAGGTCCGCTTGCCACCCAACACAGTCACTCGGAACGTCCGTTCGCCGGACGGCGCCGCCGGTCCGATGAAGCGGCCTAGAACCCGTTGACCACATCGGCGGTCGCCGAGGCCGTCTGGCGGCCCTCCGACGGCAGGACCGGCGGCCCCTCGGCCCAGTAGCGGGCCACCGCGCGGGTCACGCCCTGCATGATCGCATGCCGCGCCGAGGATGGCCGGCTGGTCTGGCGGATCATCACCGCCACCGCATAGGTCCGCCCGTCCGGCGCGGTCAGCAGGCCCACGTCATTGATCCCGACGCTGGCCCCACGCCAGTCCGGCCCAGTGCCGGTCTTGTGCGCCAGGCTCCAGCCGCGCGTCAGGCCCGCGCGCAGCCGCATGGCCCCGGTCCGCGCCTCGCCCATCAGCTCCAGCATGAAGTCGGTGGATTGCCGGCTGAGCAGCTGGCCGCGCTTCAGCTCGGCGAGCGCGGTGACGATGCCATTCGGCGTCGCCCCGTCCGGCGGACTGGCCAGGTAGGCGGCGAGCGCCTCGTCGCGCACGGCGTCCGGCAAGGCCGCGCGCGCCTGCTTGAAAATCCAGGTCTGGCCGTACTCCGGCTTCCACACCAGGCCGGCCGTCTTGGTCTGCAGGTCGCGCTCGGCGCCGCCGACCGCCAGGCCGGAAAGACCCTTGGCGGCGATCGTTCGATCAACGACGCCAGCGCCGCCGACCTCGGCGACCAGCTTGTCGTTGGCCGCGTTGTCGCTTTCGATCAGCGCGTGGCGCAGCAGCTCCGCCAGGGTCGTCGGATAGCCGTTCGGCCCGCGGATCCGCCGAGTCATCGGCTGATAGAAAACCGACCGGTCGTCGGGCCCCAGGATCACCGCCTGGTCCAGCGCCAGCTTGCCGTCGTCCACCGCCTGCATGACGCTCAAGGCCACCCACAGCTTCGACACGCTCTGCTGCGGAAAGGTCTCGTTGCCGTCCACCGAGGCCGTCCAGCCGGTGGCCACGTCGGTCACCGCGATGCCCACCGGCTCGCCATAGCCCTTGGCTAGGCGCTCCAGTGCGGTCTGCAGGTCGGTGGGCGCGGGCGGCGCGTGCTTCACCCTGACCGGCGCCGGCGGGCCCTTGGTGTAGGCGACCTTCTCGGCGGCAAGGTGCGTCGCCCCGACCCAGCCCCCGGAAAAGCCCAGCGCCAGCAGCGCCACGCCCAGCGCGATCACGGTCTTCGGGCGCGCCCTGAGGCGCTGCAACAGCGACGCGCGCTTTCGCAAGGAGGACGCTCGGCGCCTCATGCGGCAACCCCTGTCAGGCCGGGCCGCCCGGCGTCACGGACCTCGACGGTCACGTGGCTCAGGCCTTCGATCCCGGTCAGCCGCGCGCGGTAGGCGTCCGGCGCCTGCGGATCGGCCGCGGCGATCACGGCGATGGCGGCGTTGTGGCCGGGGCCAAGACGCCACAGGTGGAGATCGAGCACGCGGTCGCCCTCGCCCTCCAGGCGTGAACGGATCTCGGCGGTGAGGTCGGCGGACGGGTTCATGTCGAGCAGGGTCGCAGACGCACGGCGGATCAAGGTCACCGCAAACTGCGCCACCAGAAAGGCGCCGGCCAGCCCCGCCGCCGGGTCCGCCCAGCTCCAGCCCAGCTTCTGCCCGGCGAACAGGCCGCCTATGGCCAGCACGCCCACCGCGGCGTCGGCGGTCAGGTGCAGGTGGGCGGCGGAGATGTTGAGGTCCTGGTGGGCGGCCTCGCGCGGCTTCAGCAGCCACACGCAGACCAGCGTCACCGCCAGGCCGACGCCGGCCAGCGGCAGGGCCGAGCCATAGTCCACCGCCTCCGGCGCCAGCAGGCGCTGGAAGCTCTCCACGGCGATCAGGATCGCGGTGATCCCCAGCACCACGGCGTTGGCGAACCCCGCAAGGTCGCCCAGCTTGCCGGCGCCCCAGGAAAACCGCGCATCGCCCGCCCGATGTCGCGCCAGGGCATAGGCGCCCGACGCCACCAGCAGGGCGGCCACATGGGCGCCCATGTGCAGGCCGGCCGCGGTCAGCGCCATGGAGTGGAACACCAGCCCGCCGGCCAGCTGGGCGGCCAGCGTCACCGCGCAGATGCCGGCCACGATCCAGGTCCGTCGTTCGTTGCGCGCATGGTCGGCGCCCAGGAACCCACCCAGATAGGCGCCCCCCAGGAAAGAGGGGTCGCCGCGATAGGCGTCGAGGGCGGGTGTGGTCTCAGTCATCGGAGCGTTATTCTGTAACACCTGGACAAGTTCAAGGCGAGGTTGCCTTGCGCGGGCCGGGGCGATGTAGTGCTCCCGCCTCGAGGAGACCAGTGTGCCGAAGACGATTGCGTTCCAGCTCAACGGCCGACCGGCCTCGGTGGAGGTCGATGCGACGGCCCTCCTGCTCGACGTCCTGCGCGGCGACCTGCGCCTGATGGGCGCGCGCTTCGGCTGCGGCGCGGGCCAGTGCGGGGCCTGCGCCGTGCTGGTCGACGGGGCCTCGGTTGCGGCCTGCGCCACCGAGATGGGCAACCTCGCCGGCAAGTCCGTGGTCACCGTCGAGGGCCTGGGCACGCCAGACGAACCGCACCCCCTGCAGGCCGCTTTCCTCGAGCTGCAGGCCGGCCAGTGCGGCTACTGCCTGTCCGGCATCCTGATCGGCGCCGCGGCCCTGCTGCGCGCCAACCCCGACCCCAGCCGCGCGGAGATCGCCAAGGCGCTCGACTGGCACCTCTGCCGCTGCGGGGTGCACAACCGGGTGATGGACGCCGTCGCCCTGGCCGCGAAACGGATCAGAGCGGGAGCCCCGGCATGAGCCTGCCGCCGATGCTCGCCGCCAATCCCCGGCTCGACCGCTGGGTGGGCTTCGAGCCCGACGGCCGCGCCCGCATCGCCTTCGGCCGCATGGAGTACGGCCAGGGCGTCGGAACGTCGCTGGCCCAGATGGCCGCCGACGAGCTCGACCTGTCCATGGCCCGCCTGCGGATCGTTCCCGCCGCCACCGGCGACATCCCCGACGAGGGGCTGACGGTCGGCTCCATGTCGACCGAATTCTCCGGCCCGGCGATCCGCGCCGCCTGCGCCGAGGTTCGCGCCCTGTTCACCGCCGCCGCCGCGCGGCGCCTGGGTTGCGCCGCCGCCGACCTCGACGTCCGCGACGGGGCCTTCCTGCGCGCGGGCCAGCCCACCGGCCTCGACTACTGGTCCTTCGCCGCCGAGGTCGACCTGGCCCGCGACGCCACCGGCGAGGCGCCGCTGAAGACCGTCGACCAGATGCGGCTGATCGGCGAGAACGTGCCGCGGCCGGACCTGCCACCCAAAGTCTTCGGCGCGGCCTTCCTGCACGACATCGTCCTGCCCGGGATGCGCCACGCGCGCGTGCTGCGCCAGCCCGGCCCCGGGGCGAGCCTCAAGAGCTTCGACGAGGCCGCCGTCCGACGCGCGGTTCCCGACGTGGACATCCTCATCGACCACGCCTTCGTCGCCCTGATCTGCGCCAGCGAGGCTGACGCCGCCCGCGCCCACGCCGCCGCCGAGCGCGCCGCGCGCTGGGACCACGCCCGCGACGTCGCCGCCGACCTCGCCGAGCCCGCCTCGCTGAAGACCCTGCCGCACACCGACTTCGCCGCCGGCGCGCCAGAGCCGGAAACCTCCAACCGCCGGCGGGTCACCGCCACCTACGCCAAGCCCTACATCTCCCACGGCTCGCTCGGCCCCTCGGCCGGCATCGCCAGGTTCGAGGACGGCAAGCTGACCCTCTGGACCCACAACCAGGGCGTCTATCCGATGCGCGCGCTGGCCGCCCGGATCACCGGCCTGGCGCCCGCCGACATCGAGGTGATCCACGCCCAGGGCCCCGGCTGCTACGGCCACAACGGCGCCGACGACCCGCCGATCGACGCGGCCCTGATCGCGATGCGCCGCCCCGGCTCCCCGATCCGCGTGCAGTGGCGCAGGGAGGACGAGTTCGGCTGGGCCCCGGTCGGCACCGCCATGCTGATGGAGCTCTCCGCCGAGCTCGACGCGTCCGGCCGCCTGGTCGACTACACCGCCGAGATCTGGAACACCGCCCACACCGGCGCGCGTGGCACCGCCGTCGCCGAGAGCGCGCTCAGCGGCTACGTCGACCCCGGCCCCCAGCCCATGCGGCTGATGCCGGACGGCTCCCGCTTTTCCGGCGGCCTGCTCAACGTCATCCCCTCCTACGACATCGAGACCACCCGCACGGTCGAGCACGTGATCTTCCCGCCGCCGGTGCGCACCTCGTCCCTGCGCAGTCTGGGCGGGGCGCCCAACACCTTCGCCGGCGAGAGCTTCATCGACGAGCTGGCCGAGATCGCCGGCCAGGACCCGCTCGCCTACCGCCTGGCCATGGTCTCCGAGCCGCGCGGCCGCGACGTCCTGCAGACCCTGTCGAAGATGTGCAACTGGCCGCACCGCGGTTTCCCGGGCTCAGGCAAGGGCCTGGGCCTGGGCTACGACCGCCACCGCAACCGCGCCGGCTTCGTCGCCTGCGCGGCGCAAGTCGAGGTCGACCAGGACGTGCGCCTCATCCGCATGTGGTGCGCCGCCGACGCCGGCCTGATCGTCAATCCGGACGGGGCGAAGAACCAGATCGAGGGCGGCATGATCATGGCCGCCTCCTGGACGCTGAAGGAGCAGGTCAAGCTCGGCGGCGCCGGCATCACGTCCACCACCTGGGACGACTACCCGATCCTGCGCTTCAGCGAGGTCCCGACGATCGAGATCGAGCTGATCAACACCCGCGACCCCCGGCCGCTCGGCATTGGCGAGCTCAGCCAGGGCGCCGCCATGGCCGCCATCGCCAACGCCGTCGCCCACGCCCTGGGCGCCCGCATCCGCGACCTGCCCATGACCCGCGACAAGATCGCCGCCGCCCTCCTGGCCTAGCGGCCGAAGAGAACCACAACGGAAAACACGGAAAGAGCACGGAAGGAATCTGGCGGCGACCTCGCGGTGGAACCCGGATCGCGCCGACGGCGCGATCGACAAATCAAGCGCCGGCGCGCAAGCGGCCCTCCTTCCGTGCGCTTTCCGTGTTTTCCGTGGTTCCTTCCTTCCGAAGCCCCCACGCCCTAAATACGGCCCATGACCACCCCGGCTCCCACCAAGACCCCCGTCACCGTGCTCACCGGCTACCTGGGCGCGGGCAAGACCACCCTGCTCAACCGCATCCTCTCCGAGGACCACGGCAAGCGCTACGCGGTGATCGTCAACGAGTTTGGCGAGGTCGGCATCGACAACGACCTGATCGTCGGCGCCGACGAAGAAGTCTTCGAGATGAACAACGGCTGCGTCTGCTGCACGGTGCGCGGCGACCTGATCCGCGTGGTCTCCGGCCTGATGAAGAGGAAAGGCGGCTTCGACGCGATCATCGTCGAGACCACCGGCCTGGCCGACCCCGGCCCGGTGGCTCAGACCTTCTTCGTCGACGAGGATGTGCGCGCGAAAACCCAGCTCGACAGCGTCACCACCGTGGTCGACGCCAAGCATCTGCTGCTGCGCCTGGCCGACAGCCGCGAGGCCGCCGAACAGGTGGCCTTCGCCGATCAGATCATCCTGAACAAGATCGACCTGGTCACCGAGGCGGAACTGGCCGAGGTGGAACGCGCGATACGCCGGCTCAACCCGCTCGCGCCCATTCACCGGGCCGAGCGGTCGAACGTCGCCCTAGACCAGGTGCTCGGCCGCGGGTCCTTCGACCTGGCGCGCATTGAACAGATTGAACCGGACTTTCTGAACCCGGCGCATGGCGAGCTCGGCCATGTGCATGACGATGGATGTGACCACGACCGCGACGAACATGCCCATCACCACCACCATCATTCTGACGATAGCCACCATCACCACGATATCGAGGCCAGCGGCATCCGCGGCATTTCGCTGACCGCGCACACCCCATTGAACGCCAATAAGGTTACGGCCTGGTTGAACGAGGTCCTGCAGGCGCAGGGGCCCGACATCCTGCGCGCCAAAGGCATCCTCGACGTGGCCGGCGAGGACCGCCGCCTGGTGTTCCAGGCCGTGCACATGATCCTGGAGGGCGACTTCCAGGGCCCCTGGAAGTCCGGCGCCGACCGCTATTCGCGCCTGGTGTTCATCGGCCGCAACCTCGACGAAGCCAAACTCCGCGAAGGCTTCGAGGGGTGCATCGCGTAGCGCGCCCCCCCATTTCTCTCTTTTTTGATCGTCATGGCCGGGCTTGTCCCGGCCACCCATAAACACCGCCGTCGCAGAATTTCCTGCTGCGCTCGCGCGTATGGGTTCCCGGGACAAGCCCGGGAATGACGACCGGGAATGGGGTTGGTTCGCCGAAACGCAGGCGAGTTCGCGGGCCGCGCTCAGCCGGTCAAGCTGCGGAACGCCCCCGCCTGTCCCACGCCAGCACAGCGCGCTGGATCGGGAACTGGACGGTCAGCACCAGCACCGCGGCGGCCAGCCCCACCGGATTCTCGACGTTCATCAGCCACGCCACCAGGGCGAAGCGGAGTGTCCAAAGGGCAGGCCCTGTTAGGGAATTGTTAAGCACGGACGCAGCTCTGCACGCCCCGTGCCAGCCCGCCAGCGCTTGCCCCTGTCAGGGGAGCCTTAACCTAGATCCTCCCTCCAGGGGCAGGCGGATCGGCGCGTCAGCGCCGAGACGGAGGGGGCCGCGCTACCCCCCGCCGTTGATATTGATCTTCTGCCCGTTGGCGTACGGGTTGGCCGAGGAGACCAGCCAGGTCACTGCGCTCGCCACATCCTGCGGCGTCGAGACCCGCCCGAACGGCGAGGCGGCGTCCAGCTCGTGGATGTCCGCAATCCCCCGCGTGGCCTTGGCCAGCCGCGAGCCCATCTCGGTCACCGTCAGGCTGGGGGCCACGATGTTGCACCGGATGCCGTTGCCCCGCTCCTCCTTGGCCACCGTCAGCGCCAGCGCCTCCATCGCCGCCTTGCCCATGTTGTAGGGCCCGCCGCGCCCGGCCATGCCCAAGGTGGCTACGGACGAGATCATGATGATGTCGCCCCGGCCCCGCGCGCGCATCTGCGGGATCACCAGCTTGCAGAGGTAGTGGGGCCCGAAGGCGTGCACGGCCACCACCCGCTCCATCTCCGCCGGATCGGTGTCGGCCACCGAATTGCCGCGGCTGGCGATGCCGGCGTTGTTCACCAGGATGTCGATCGCACCGAAGTCGGCCAGCACCGCGGCCACCATCGCCTCGTCCTCGTCGAAATTCTCTACCGACGCCGCATAGGCGCGGGCCCGCCGCCCCATCGCCTCGATCCGGCCGACCACCTCGGCCGCCGCCTCGGCGTTGCCGCGATAGTTCACCGCCACGTCCGCCCCGGCTTCCGCCAGCGACAACGCAATCGCCCGCCCGATCCCCCGGCTCCCGCCGGTGACCAGCGCCGTGCGCCCGGAAAGATCGATATCCATGTCCTGAGGTCCCCTTGTTTTCCCCACCCTAGCGCGGAAATTGGCGACGCGTGCGCGATCTGAATCGCCGGCTCCCGAGACGTGCGCCAAGGCGTAGGCGTCGCCGATTTCAGCCCCTCAGGGCCGCCGCCTTCGCCGCCGGGTCGGGACGCTCCGTCCACGGCCCCTCTTCCTCGCACTCCACCCGCCCGGTCTCGGGGTCGGGGGCATAGGTCATCACCCGCCACAGCCGTCCGTCGGCGGAGGTCTCCATCTGGAAGCGCCGGACGATGATCTGCTGCTCCTGCGCGGCCTGCGGCGGAATCTCCGCCGCCACCGGCTGGAACCGGCCATAGCGGCGCGGCGACAGCACCCCGGCCGTCCAGCGCAGCTGCACCAGCCGCACCGCCGTCGCGTGCGCCGTGGCCGGCGTCACCGCCTCGGCCACCTCCAGCCCCAGGTCGCAGAGCCGCTCGGCCTGGATGTCGCGGGCCTCGCGCATCAGCACGGCGAAGTCCGCAAAGGTTCGGCGCCAGCGATAGACCGTGGCGAACGCCGGCATCGCCGGATCGCGGCAGATGGCCGCCAGCGTCTCGCCCTCGCACAACCGTTGCAGGATCGCCGCCGCCGTCGCCGGGCAGAAGGTCGACAGCTGCTGCGACCGCCCCTTGAGCCCCGCCGCCTTCCGCGCCGACCCGATCATCGCGGCGAACCGCGGCCGCCGCTTCACCCAGGCGAACACCGTGTTCTGGTGCGGCATCCCCGGCGACTCACAGATCGCCACCACGCTTTCGCCGCCCGCCACCCGCGAACAGATCGCCCGCGCCAGCGCCAGCGAAAACGACACAGCCACGCGCCGGCGTTCCTCCGGCAGCGCCGGGACAGTTTCGTCAGTCATGGAATGAACGTCCCAGGTCACCTCTCCTCCCCACAGGGGGAGGGGGTTCAGCGGCCGCGCCGGTCAGGCCCGTGGCGCAACTTTCACAGCTAGCCCAAACCTACTCCAATCCGGGCGCAGGTTCAAGAACACACAAAGAACATTTGACTCGCCACCCACCCCGCCGCCGCTCATCCCCGCGAACGCGGGGACCCAGGCTTTTTTGTCACTCGAACGGAAGGTCCGAAGACAGGTCCCGCCAGCCCGGATTGAAGCGTTCGATCAATTCGATCTTCCATGCGCGCCGCCATTTCTTCATGGCCCGCTCCCGCGCAAACGCCGCCGCGCGGGTCTCGAAGACCTCGTAATAGACCAGCATCTTCACGCCATAGCGGGCCGTGAAGCTCTCCCGGCCTTCGTGGACCTGATGCTGCCAGGCGCGCCGGCTGATGCTGTCGGTGTGGCCGATGTAGAGCGTGCCGTTCCGCTGGCTCGCCAGGATGTAGACGTAGAAGCTCACGAACCAAAAAAGCCTGGGTCCCCGCTTTCGCGGGGATGATCGGGGGCGGGGATGACGGCGCGCGAGCTCATGGCCGGATGCGAGCCGGCAAGTCGGGGACAGTCAAGCTCGAGGCCCCCCACACCGCTCAGCCCCGCGAGAGTGGGGACCAAAGCCTGGCGCCCCACGGATGCGGGCGGTCCTCAAATCCGCAGACGAATCCCCACCCTCCGCTCATCCCCGCGAAAGCGGGGACCCCGGTTTTTTCGTTGTTCGAGCGGCGATCAAGTAGACTGTTCTCGAACTTGCTGGGGCGCCCATGGTTCGGATTGCGGCACTAATTGTTGCACTGGCTTTTTCGGACTCGGCAGTGGCGCAGGTCATGCCCGCGTCCTGTTCTGCTGCCGCTAAGGTCAGAGATGACTACATAAAACACGCGTCCGGCGGGGCATCGGCAGGAGACTGGATAATAAACGGCGGCGACTCCACCGAGATCGAGGCCCGCCGGGAGGCGAACGCGGTTGCGAAGCTGACAACCGTCGCCCGCATGTGCATCGGTGACCTCGTTGTAGATCGCCGATACGAGGACGCGGCGGCACAAGCACTGCGCTTTGGCTTGGTCAAGGATGCCGAGCTTCTCTACAGCCAAGCTGCCGCAATGAAGGCGAAGCGCGCGCCCTAGGTCGGGGCGTCAATTACAATCGGGTCGATCCCAAACTACGATAGGCTTGAACGCCACCGCTGAATTGTTGGGATAAATCCAGTTGCCGTCGTCGCCCCTCTTTAGACCGAGCTCGAGATCGACCTTCGCCTTCTCGGTGGCGGCTGCGGCGATCGCGAATTTTGCGTCCGCCGACGCAGCCTTCGTGAATGTGAAGTCAGAGACCAGGAGAATCTCATAGGGCGTGCTGACGGTGCCAGTGGGGGGTACGGTATTCATCAGGATGTTGACTTGCGTGGGGCCGATCCCGTCCATCTTCGTCTTCGAGGCCGGGTAGCTCTTCCGCGTCACCTTGAAGCTGATGTTGCTGTTGCGGATGAAGTCCGCAGTAGCGTGCGACTTCAGGTTCCAAAGCTTGGCGAGCAGGTTGATGCTTCCCTTGTTGCGAGACGTGAAGGTCTTGTCGAGGTGATAGCTCTCTTCGTTGGTGGTCTGTATCGCGCCTGAGTCCAGGGTCGGCGCGCTGTCGACAAGGCCGAACGGCAACGGCCTGCCCTTTTCAATCGACCGGGTCAGTTCATCGCGACAGGCCGGCGTGGAATACCTCGCGCCCAGCGCTACGCTTCCTTCTCCACCATCTTCGATCGCGATCATGCCGCGTCGCTTTGCCAGATCGGCGGCGATCAGCTTGGTCAGGCTATAGGTCTCCGCCTGCGCGAGCGTTGCGGTCAGGCTCAGGACGGCGGCAATCGCAAGTCTGCGCATGTTGGGGCCCAATTCTCTTTTGAACGCGGTGAAAGACTGGTTTTCAGTGGCTTTTCCTCGCCGCCTCGGCGATGCCTGCGGGTGTCAAGCAGGTCGGCGCTATTGGACGGAGAGGCACGGCGATGTCTTGGCTGTCTTATCCGGGCCCCACCTCCGGAACAGCTTCCCGTCCAGATGGAAGCGGACGCCATCGTAGAACCCCAGCCCGATGTCGTAGGCTTTGCCTTTGGCGGCGTGCAGCTTGCAGATACGCTTGATCAGTTCCGGCCGGTTGATGTTCGGATCGGTCGGGACAAGGTCGAGGGCGAAATAGGCGAGATGGCTGCTCGTCGGCCCGCCGCCCGCGCATTTGTTCAGGGTCGGCCAGCGATAGCCGGACACGGCCTCGACTGCGCCGATCTGCGGTTCGACCTCGTCGCGAACGAACCGTAAGGTTTTGACGATGTTGGTCCATTGGGTCCGCGGCGGGACGCCGAACGGATCGGTCTTACAAGCCTTCCAGTCGGTGGC
>JANXXK010000109.1 GCA_025350685.1 Alphaproteobacteria bacterium
GGCGGAACCTACTACCCGCTGACCGTCAAGAAGCACCTTCGCGCGCAGGAGATCGCGCAGGAGAACCGGCTGCCCTGCATCTATCTGGTCGATGGCGGCGGCGCCAATTTGCCGCACCAGGCCGAGGTCTTTCCCGACCGCGACCATTTCGGGCGCATCTTCTTCAACCAGGCCCGGATGAGCGCCGAGGGCCTGGCCCAGATCGCCTGCGTCATGGGCTCCTGCACCGCCGGCGGCGCCTATGTCCCGGCGATGAGCGACGAGACGGTGATCGTCCGCGGCCAGGGGACGATCTTCCTGGGCGGCCCGCCGCTGGTGAAAGCCGCCACCGGCGAGGTGATCAGCGCCGAGGAACTGGGCGGCGCCGACACACACGGACGCCGTTCGGGTGTGGTGGACCACGTGGCCAACGACGACGAACACGCGCTGGCCATCGTGCGCAACATCATGAGCAACCTGAACACGCTCAAGCTCACCGACATGGACATCGCCGAGCCGCAGCCGCCGGCCTTCGATCCGGAGGAGCTCTACGGCATCGTGCCGTCCGACGTCCGCGCCCCCTACGACGTCCACGAGGTGATCGCCCGCATCGTCGACGGTTCGCAGTTCGACGAGTTCAAGGCGCTCTACGGCACGACCCTGGTGACCGGCTTCGCGCGCATCTGGGGCTATCCGGTGGCGATCCTGGCCAACAACGGGGTGCTGTTCTCGGAGAGCGCGCTGAAGGGCGCCCATTTCATCGAACTGGCCTGCAAGCGGAAGATCCCGCTGGTCTTCCTGCAGAATATCTCCGGCTTCATGGTCGGCGGGAAGTATGAGGCCGGCGGCATCGCCAAGGACGGCGCCAAGCTGGTGACCGCGGTGGCCTCGGCCGAAGTGCCCAAGTTCACCGTGCTGATCGGCGGCTCGTTCGGCGCGGGCAACTACGGCATGTGCGGCCGCGCCTATTCCCCGCGCTTCCTGTGGACCTGGCCCAACAGCCGCATTTCCGTGATGGGCGGCGAACAGGCCGCCAGCGTGCTGGCCACCGTCCATCGCGACGCATCGAAGTGGACGCCGGCCGAGGAAGAGGCCTTCAAGGCCCCGGTTCGCCAGAAGTACGAAGACGAGGGCAACCCCTACTTCGCCACCGCGCACCTGTGGGACGACGGCATTATCGACCCGGCGCAGACCCGCGACGTGCTGGGCCTGTCGATCAGCGCCGCGCTGAACGCGCCGATTCCCGAGACGCGGTTCGGCGTGTTCCGGATGTAGCCGTGGCCACGGGAGATCACCTTCTCGAAGCGGTCACCGCCGACACCATCGCCACCGAGGCGACGCGGGCGAAGCGCCACAGCCTTGCGCCCGGCACGCCCTGCGCAAACTGCCAGACGCCCCTGGCCGGCCCCTGGTGCCACGCCTGCGGCCAGCGCGGCGAGCAGTTCCACCGCTCGATCTGGCGCCTGACCTTGGAAGCCGTCGAGGGCCTGACCGACCTGGACGGGCGGATCTGGCAGACCTTCCCGCGCCTGATCGTGAGGCCGGGCCGGCTGACCCGCGACTACCTGGACGGCCACCGCGCAGTGCAGGTGCCGCCGTTCCGCATCTTCCTGATCGTGCTACTGCTGGTCTTCTTCACGGGATCCCTCAATGTCTCGAAGAACCACGAGACGTTTCGACTGGGCGGCCCGAACAGCCCCGAGGCGGCCAAGATCCTCAGCCCGGAGGCACAGAAGCAGATGACCATGGAGCTCGGCGACGCCAGGGCGTCGAGCTGGCTGAAAGAGCGGCTGATCTTTTCCCTCAACCACCAGGACGCCTTCTTCGCGGCCGTGGCGGACTGGGGCCAGCGCTTCGCGGTCATCATGCTGCCGATCGCGGCCCTGATGCTGAGCGTGCTTTTCCTGTTCAAGAAGAACATCTACGTCTTCGATCACCTGATTTTCTCGATGCACTCGCTCTCCTTCCAGGGGCTGCTGCTGAGCGCGGTGTTCCTGCTCAGTCTGGCGACGCCCTTGGGCCCACAGCTGTTCTGGCTGGCGCCCATTCACCTGTTCATGCACATGCGCGGGACCTATCGGATCAGCGTGATCGGGACGCTGGTCCGGATGACCCTGCTGTTCCTCGGCTCGTCGATCGCCTTCGGACTGCTGGTCGGCGGGCTGGTGATCGTCGGCCTCGCGACAGCGCACTGAGGACGCCAAGACCCATGTTCAAATCCGTCCTTGTCGCCAACCGAGGTGAGATCGCGCGAAGGGTCTTCGCCACCGCCCGGCGCATGGGCCTGGAAACCATCGCGGTCTATTCCGAAGCCGACGCGGACGCCGCCCATGTGGCCGACGCCGACCGGGCAGTCCTCATCGGCCCGGCCGCGGCGCGCGAGAGCTATCTGGTCGGCGAGAGGATCATCGCCGCCGCGCGGGAGACCGGAGCCGAGGCGATCCATCCCGGCTACGGCTTCCTGTCGGAGAACGCCGCGTTCGCCGATGCGGTGGCAGCCGCCGGCCTGATCTGGATCGGGCCGCCGAGCTCGGCGATCCGCGCCATGGGTCTGAAGGACGCGGCCAAGGCGCTGATGCAGAAGGCCGGCGTGCCGGTGACCCCCGGCTACCTGGGCGCGGACCAGTCGCCCGCGACGCTGGCGACGGAAGCCGCCCGCATCGGCTTCCCCGTCCTGATCAAGGCGGTGGCCGGCGGCGGCGGCAAGGGCATGCGCAAGGTCGAGGCGGCGAGCGATTTCGACGCGGCCCTGGCGTCTTGCAAACGCGAGGCGGCGGCCTCGTTCGGCGACGACCGGGTCTTGCTGGAGACCTATGTCAGGCGGCCCCGGCACATCGAGGTGCAGGTGTTCGGCGACACCCACGGCAGCGTCGTCCACCTCTATGAGCGCGACTGCTCCCTGCAGCGCCGCCACCAGAAGGTGATCGAGGAGGCCCCGGCGCCGGGCATGGACGCGGCGACCCGCAAGGCGGTGACGGACGCGGCGGTGAAGGCCGCCAAGGCCGTAGCCTACGTCGGCGCCGGCACCATCGAGTTCATCGCCGACGCCAGCCAGGGCCTGAGGCCCGACCGCATCTGGTTCATGGAGATGAACACGCGGCTGCAGGTGGAGCATCCGGTGACCGAGATGATCACCGGCCTGGACCTGGTGGAATGGCAGTTGCGGGTGGCGGCGGGCGAGCCCCTTCCACTGAAGCAGAATGACATCGGCCTGACGGGGCATGCCGTGGAGGCGCGGCTCTATGCGGAGTCCACCGCCGGCGGGATGTTCCTGCCGTCCACCGGGCCGCTCGAGCATTTCGTCCTGCCGCCGACGGTGCGCGCCGACGCCGGCGTCGAGGAAGGCGGCGAGGTCACCCCGTTCTACGACCCGATGATCGCCAAGCTGATCGCCCATGCGGAGAGCCGCGAAGCCGCGCTGGCCGAACTGGCCGAGGCCTGCGACGCCGTCGAGGTCTGGCCGGTGAAGACCAATGCCGGGTTCCTCGCGCGCTGCTTGGAGCAGCCGTCCTTCATCGCCGGCGACGTGGACACCGGCTTCATCGAGCGCAACCTGGCGACGCTGACCGCCGAGGCCCAGCCGTCGCCCGCCGCCCTGGCCGCCGCGGCCCAGGCGGCGCTGATGGAAAGCGCGACCGGCGACACATCGCCCTGGGACCAGCTGGCGGGCTTCCGCCTGAACGCCGAGCCGGAGACGGCGGTGCGCCTGTTCCTGGCCGGCAAGCCGGTGATAGCCGACGCCGCGGGCTCGGCCGCCGAGCGCGCCAGCCTGATCACTCCGGACGGCGAGATCGTGGTCTTCGAAAGCGGCGAGGCCTTCGTCTTTTCCTCGCACCCGCCGGCGGACGACCACGAAGGCGCCGCCTCCGACGGCCAGGTCCGCTCGCCGATGCCCGGCAAGGTCACCCAGCTCTCGGTCAAGGCCGGCGATGTGGTGACCAAGGGCCAGCCGCTGGTGACGCTCGAGGCCATGAAGATGGAGCACGCGCTCACCGCCCCCTACGACGGCACGGTCGAGGCGGTGACCGTGACGCTAGGCGATCAGGTGAGCGAGGGCGCGGCCTTGGTGAAGCTGGCCGCGGCCCCAGCCTAGCGGAAGGCGGCCGCTGTGGCGGCGTCGGCCGGCAGCAACGTTTCCAGGGCAAGCTCGGCCAGGGTGATGTCGCGGGGTGTGCCGAATACCGTGGTGGCGCTGATGAAGCTGAGCACGCCGTCCTCGGTGCGGACGCGCAGGGGAATGGCCACGCCGCCATAGTCGTCGTCCGCTTCCGCCTGCGTCGAATTCCCGCCGGGATAGGTGAGGAGTTCGGCCTCCAGGGCCACGAGGTTGGGATCGGCGGTGGCTGCGATCTGGGCGGCCAGCCTCTCCAGAAGATGGCGGCGCCATTGGGCCAGATTGACAATGCGCGGCGCGAGGCCCGCCGGATGCAGGCTGACCCGCAGCACATTGATCGCGCCCGAGGTCAGGGACGGATCCACGCCTGCCAGCAAGGGGGCGACCGCGCTATTGGCGGCAATCATCCTCCAGTCCTTGTCCACCACCAGGGCGGGATAGGGCGCGTGCCCGGCCAGAATCAGCTCGATGGCGCGCCGTGCGCCGGAAAGCTCCGGGTCGTCCAGGCCGCGCTCAGGATAGGCCGCGGCATAGCCGGCCGACGTGAGCAGGACGTTGCGAGCGCGGAGCGGCACCTCCAGCTGCGCTGCAAGATGAAGCACCATCTCGCGGCTTGGCCGGGCGCGGCCGGTTTCCACGAAACTCAGGTGGCGGGTGGAGACCCCGGCGTCGCAGGCCAGGCTGAGCTGGCTGAGGCGCCGGCGCTCGCGCCACTCGCGCAGCAGAGGACCGACGGCGGTGGATCGGGGCGTGGCCTGGCCCATGAGGTCCTCCAGAGTGTTCCCCGATCTAGGGCGGAGCAGGCGTGGGCGCCATTACCTTGCAGGTAATCGACGCCTTGACCTAACGATGGTCGTTTCCGGCTCCCAGCCCAAGGAGCCTCCCATGAACCGACGCAACCTGATGCAAGCCGCCGCCCTCGTCGCCGGCGCCGGAGCCTTGTCCGCCCCCACAGCGTCCGCTGGTTCCGGTCGCCCGGCCACGCGCCATCACGCCGCCATCGCCACCCGCGACGGTCTGAACCTCGCCTACGAAGATTGGGGCGCGGGGCCGCCAGTGGTGCTTATTCACAGCTGGACCCTGCAATCGGCCATGTGGCGCCAGCAGATCCCGGCCCTGAACGACGCCGGCTTCCGGACCATCGCCTATGACCGCCGGGGCCACGGCCGGTCCGACGGCAACGGCCAGGGCTACGACGCCGACACCCTGGCCGACGACCTGGGGGCAGTGCTTGACCAGCTCGACCTGCGGGGCGCGACCCTGGTGTCCCATTCCATGGGCGCCTGCGAGATCGTCCGCTATCTGTCTCGCCACGGTTCGGCGCGGGTGGCCAAGGTGGTGATGCTGGCGCCGACCACGCCGTTCCTGATCAAGACCGCGGACAATCCCCTGGGGCTGCCGCCAACCGTGTTTGACCAGACCCGAGCGCAGTGGAAAGCCGACTTTACCGGCTGGATCGCGGCGAACCAGGCGCCGTTCTTTACGCCGCAGACGCCACCAGAGACGGTCGACTGGCTGGTCGCCATAATGCGCCAGTGCCAGCTGCCGGTGGCCCTTGCCACCAGCCTCGCCGTCACCGGAGTGGATTTCCGGCCCGACCTGGCGAAGATGCGCGTCCCGACTCTGGTCGCGCACGGAGACGCCGACTCCTCGGCCCCCCTGGCGCTCACCGGCAAACCCACGGCGGCAGCAATCGCCGGCGCCCGGCTGGAGGTGCTGAAGGGGGCGCCGCACGGCCTCTTTCTGACCCACGCCGATCAGGTGAACCGGGCGATCATCGCGTTCGCCAGGGCCTGATTCCCCAGGCCTTGCGCTGTATTGCGGTGGCGCGGGGCCGCCGTGATCAGCGCGGCGACGCGCCGGCCCGGGCCTGGGCCGCCTCGCGCTCCTGCGCCCGGGCGCCGGCCAGGATGTTGGGCAGCGAGTAGTTGCCCTCGTGGCAGGCGAATTCGTAGATCGGCTGAGGCGTCGCGTAGAGCGAATATTCCGCCAGCCAGGGCGCCGTGTAGATCGACGGATCGACCACCGTGTACTGGTAGAGAAGCTCGGTCCTCGAGACCCGCGTATAGCGTTCGATAACCTTGGCGCTGGCGGAGACGAAGAGGGTCGGGAACGGGCGAAGCGCGTCCTTCGCCGGCATGCCGATGGTCTCGATCACCAGGGTCTCGCCCTCCCAGCGGGCGATGGCGTCGCCCAGCGCCGAGGCCTGGAGCAGCGGGCCGTGCTTGTCGGTGAATGGGATGATGCGCAGGTCCGGGCCGTACTCCGTGAGGATCACCACGGCGTCCTTGGTCTGGACGATCTGGCGCGGGTTGATGTCGCTGGTGCTGACGACCGGCGGCTGGCCCCAGCCGACGACGCAGCGCTCCCAGCTCGGCCGGACTTCCGGACCGTCGGTGGGAAACGGCGGCTCGGCCTGGGTGCGCAGCGCCTGCTCGATGAAGCGCATCTGCCCGCGCGCGCCGCGCGTCAGCGGCAGCATGCCGTCCGCGGGCTGGACCACCTGCCGTGTACGCCGTTGGCCGCGGACGACGGCCAGGCCCGAGCGGTTGGTGTCCCCGCGAATTTCCGCCACTTCAGGGTCCTGGGCGAAGACCGCCAGCTTGCCGGCCTCGTCGTTCAGCTTGCGCGCGTAGGCAGCTGCCTCGGCCTCCGGCAGGATGAGACTCGGCATGTCGGGCCGGGCCTCCATCGGCATGAAGAAATGGGTGTTCCAGACGCCCTGCAGGTCGGGCTGCCCGAGCGCGTTTCGCGGCGCCTTGTAGTCGGCCGCTGCGGCGGCGCCGCCGAGCAGCAGGGCCGCGGCGATCATAACCAGGCTGGGGCGCTTCATCGTCCGTCGGCTCCCGCCACCACGCCCGCATCGTGCAGGCGTCCGATCTCGCCCGAGCTCATGCCCAGCACTTCGCTTAGAATCTCATCGGTATGCTGTCCCAGTTGCGGCGCGGGGGCCACCGGTCCGCGCGCGTCGGGCAGCACGGTGCCCATGGCGCCGGGGGCGATGTAGGTTTTCCCGCTGGGATGCTGCACAGGCTCGAACATCGGATTGCCCTGGAACAGCCGTGCGTCGGCGAGCGCCGTCTCCAGCGTCTGATAGGCGCCCCAGGTGACCCCGCCGGCGTCCAGGGCCGGCGTCAGCTCGGCCGCGGTCTTGGCCGCGAAGGCGGCTTCGAACAGCGGGTAGAGCCGGTCGCGGTGGGTGAAGCGCAGGCCCTCGTCTGTAGCAAACGAGATCCCGACGTCAGCTTCGACGGCGGCGGCCTCGGCGGTGATGCCCAGGGCCTCCAGCGCCTTCGACCATTGCCTGGGCGTGACGCAAAGCAGCATCATCCGCTGGCCGTCGGCCGTGACGAAA
Source organism: Alphaproteobacteria bacterium (assembly GCA_025350685.1). Taxonomy (GTDB): domain Bacteria; phylum Pseudomonadota; class Alphaproteobacteria; order Caulobacterales; family Caulobacteraceae; genus Phenylobacterium. The sequence goes on from JANXXK010000109.1 coordinate 7,449, forward strand.
TCGCGCCCGAAGGCGCCGTAGAGGTCGTTGCCCACGCGCGCGCGCTGGTGGCCCGAGGCTAGCGTCTCGGCGACGAAGCCGAGGTTGGCCATGGTCGCCGCGCCGACGTCGGACAGGGGCACGCGGATCTCCCGTCCGCCGCCGCCCCGGCTGCGGGCCAGCAGCGCGGCCACCATCGCGAAGGCGGAGTAGGCGCCGGTGAGCAGGTCCCAGGCGGCGAGCACGTGGTTCACCGGCCTATCGTCGCCGACCGGCCCGGTCATCAGCGGCAGGCCGAGTGCGGAGTTAATGGTGTAGTCCATGCCCTGCGACCCGTCGGCCCAGCCCATGACGCGCACGCAGATCAGGTCGTTGCGCAGCGCTTTCAGCCGGTCGTAGGCCAGGAAGCCCTCCACCGGGAAGTTGGTGACGAACAGCCCGCCATCCTCACCCGGCGCGGCGGCCAGGCGCTGGGCGATCTCGCGGCCGGCGGGGCTGGCCAGGTCGAGGGCCACCGACTTCTTGCCCTTGTTCAACCCTTCCCAGTAGAGGCTCGACCCGTTGTCGGCGAGCGGCCAGCGGCGGAAATCGGGCCCACCGCCGATGGCGTCGAAGCGGATCACCTCGGCCCCCATCTGGGCCAGATAGAGCCCGCAAGTGGGCCCCGCGACGAACGCCGAACCCTCCACCACGCGCAGGCCTTTGAGCAGGTCGTACATCTAAAACTCCGCGCCCCTATTCCATGTCATCCCGGAATGGGCGCAGCCCATGTCCGGGACCCATAGACACGAGTCGCTCCGGCAATTCACCGACTCTCGGCGCGTATGGGTCCCGGTCTTCGCGTGCCGCGAAACCGGGATGACATCCAGGTATTTGTTGTCACGAGATCAGTGCGCTCACCTCATCGACCTCTTCCGCCGTCAGCGCCCAGTCCGCGGTCGCGGCGTTGGCGTTGATCTGCTCGACACTGGTGGCGCCGGCGATCACCGAGGAGACGACGTCGTGGCCGAGCAGCCAGGCGAAGGCCAGGTCCAGGATGGTGTGGTCCCGCTCGTTCGCCCAGGCCTCGAGCTTCTCGACCTTGTCGAAGTTCTTGTCGGAGAGCGCCGCTGCGCCGCGCGAACCCCAGGCGGCCAGGCGGGCGCCCTCCGGTGGCTTCTCGCCGCGCTTGTACTTGCCGGAAAGCAGGCCGGACCCCAGTGGAAAGAACGGCAGGAAGCCCAGGCCGAAGTGCTCGCAGGCCGGCAGCACCTCGTGCTCCACGCGGCGTTCCAGCAGGGAATACTGGTTTTGGGCGGAGACGAAGCGGGTGGCGCCCGCCGCCGTCCAATCCGCGTCTGCTATCTGCCATCCAGAGAAATTGGAATTGCCGAGGTAGCGGACCTTGCCCTGGGTCACCAGGTCGTCGAGCGCGCGCAGGGTCTCGTCGATCGGGGTGTCCGGGTCGGGTGAGTGCATCTGGTAGAGGTCGATCCAGTCGGTCTTCAGCCGGGTCAGGCTGTCTTCCACCGCGCGCAGGATCCAGCGGCGCGAGCCGCCCTTGCGGCGCTCGTCGTCGCCGATCTTCATGCCGAACTTGGTGGCCAGCACGATGTCGCCGCGGCGCTTGCCCAGCGCCTTGCCGAGGAACGCCTCCGACTTGGTCCCGCCATAGATGTCGGCGGTGTCGAAGAGGGTGATGCCGGCGTCGATGGCCGCGCCGACCACCGTGTCGGTGGCCTTCTCGTCAATGCGCATCCCGAAATTGTTGCAGCCCAGCCCGACCTCGCTGACCTTCAGGCCCGAGGCCCCCAGTCGACGCAGCTTCATAATTATTCCCTCTCGAAAATGGTCGCATTTGATTGGCCCGCGCGACGCCCCGCTGATGGCGCCCGGGGAGGGGGGCAGGCGGGCGGAGCCTAGTGTTTTCTCAGGGCGCCGCCAGGGGCCGCGTACCCCGCGCCAATCATGCTTGACGGTTTATTCACTTCGTTTGTTCGCGATATCGCAAGTGTCGGAAAGCTAACCTCACGATCTGAAACGGCTTTTTGGCGAACGGTTAAACCATGCGCGTCGTCACCATCGTTAGTCTCGGGGCCTCCGCGGTCCTCGGTCTCGCCGCCCTCGTGGTGGCCAAGACCATGTTGCCCAACCAGGCCACGGCCAGGGTCGCCACGGCCGCCCCGATCGTGGGCTCCCCGGTGGTGGTGGCCAAGGGGCCGCTGAAATTCGGCGACCGGCTGGACGCCTCCAAGCTGGAGGTGCTCAAGCTGCCGTCGAACGCGGTGCCGGACGGCGCCTTCACCACCGTCGCCCAGGTGCTGGCCCAGGACCACGGCGGTGCGCCGGTGGCGCTGACGCCGATCGCGTCCCGCGAGCCGCTGCTGCCCTCCAAGCTCTCCGGACCCGGGGCGCGGGCCTCGGTGGCCGCCGAGATCGGCGACGGCTACCGCGCCTACACCATAAAGGTCACCGACGTGACCGGCACCGGCGGCCACGCCCTGCCCGGCGACCGGGTCGACGTGGTGCTGATGCGCGACACCACGCCTTCGGGCGATGCGCGCAACTATGTCTCCCAGGTGGTGATCCAGAACGTCCGCGTCCTGGCCGTTGATCTGAACGCCGACCTCGCCTCCGACAAGCCGGCCAATCCCTCGACCGCCACCCTGGAAGTCTCCATCCCCGACGCCCAGAAGCTGGCCGTCGCCGGCGACCTGGGCAAGCTGTCGATGGCGCTGCGCAAGTCCGGTTCGACGGAGATCGCCCAGACCGGCATCATGCCGACGTCGGCCTTCGCCGGCGGGGCGCCGCGAGCGTCCCACGCCGTCTACCGCAAGGCCGCCGGGCCGGTCGGACCGGCGCTCATCCAGGTCGTCGAGCCGGCCAAGCGCGACGGCCAAGGTAAGAAGGCCACCGCAAAGGGCCCCGCGGCCGACGCCAAGGACCCCGCCGCCGCGGTTGGCGGCACGGTCGCCGCCGGCAAGGACGCCACCGGCGGCACGATCGGCGCCTCGCTTCACCCGGCTTCCTGATGTTGTTGACCCCGGAGTACCTGACCATGCCCCGCAACCTGGCCACGGCGCTCTGCGCCACCGCGGCCCTGCTGACCGCCGGCCTGGCCGCTTCCCCCGCCCAGGCTGACGCCATGGCCGCCGAGCAGGCCCCCTCCCGGGTGATCTCGGTGCCGAAGGACAAGTCGCTGTCGTTCCGCCTGGACGAACCGGCGACCAAGATCGTCGTCGCCCAGCCGGACATCGCCGAGGTGGTCGCCACCACCGACCGCTCCTTCTATGTGCGCGGCATCGACGTGGGCTCGACCAACCTGCTGGTCTATGGGCCGGGCGGGCGGCTGATGCAGGTGATCGATGTGCGCGTCGGCGTCGACGCCGTGGTGCTGCAGCGCGACCTCGACCAGGCGCTGCCCAACGAGCACGTCAAGGTGCAGAGCCTTGGCGAAGGGGTGCTGCTGACCGGCTCGGTCTCCAACCCGGGCCTGGCGCTCCGCGTCAAAGCGATCGCCGAGAAGTTCGCGCCGGACGGCGTGACCTCGATGATCAAGGTGCACGGCAGCCAGGTGGTGCTGGAGGTGCGCATACTGGAGGCCACCCGCTCGACCTCCCAGGACCTCGGCCTGGGCGCCACCTTCTCCAGCAACAACTTCAACTTCACCTACGGTTCGGGCCTGGTCGGCGCGCCGATCACCCCACCCGGTGGCCAGCCGCCGCTGGTCGGCCTGATCGGCAACACCGCGCCCAACAGCGCGCTGCGCTTCACCGGCCGTATCGGCTCGACCTCGGTCGACGCCCAACTGGCGGCGCTGGAGGAGAAGGGCATCGTCCGCACACTCGCCCGGCCGAACCTGGTCGCGATGTCCGGCGAAAAGGCCAGCTTCCTGGCCGGCGGCGAGTTCCCGTTCCCGGTGCCGGCCAGCCGCGACCTGATCACCATCGAATTTCGGCCCTACGGCGTGAAGCTGAACTTCACACCTACCGTGCAGGATGACGGGGTGATCAGACTCGCTGTGGAGCCGGAGGTGAGCCAACTCGACACCACCAACACGCTGAAGATCAACAACATCACCATCCCGGCGCTGACGGTCCGGCGGACCAACACTACCGTCGAGCTGAGGGACGGCGAGAGCCTGGCGATCGGCGGCCTGTTCCAGCGCGGCTACGAGAACGACGTCCGCCAGATCCCCGGCTTGGGCAACATCCCGATCCTCTCGGCGCTGTTCCGCTCCACCCGCTGGAAACGCAACGAGTCGGAGCTGCTGATCATCGTCACCCCGCGCATCGTCACCGACGCCGACATCGCCCGCGATCACGACCGCACCATCTCCGGCATGGAGCCGGGCCTGCCCGGCCTCCTGATCAACGGCGACGCGCTTGACAAGCCGATGGCGCATGATCTGCGCGGCCCGGTCGACGAGCTGAAGCCGACCCCTTCGCCGCAACTGCGCGGCTCCATCAACCCCGCGGCGCCGCCGACCGGAAAGTAAGTTTGTGATGAGTACCGACCTCCTCGCGGGACGCCGTGTCCTGGCCATAGGCAGCGCGCTATCGGGCCTGGCCAGCGGACCGCTGGCGGGCGCGCAGCTCGAGGTGGGCGGTCTGGATCGGCTGAGCGCGGCGGGCCTGTCCGCCGCCGACCTGGTGATCATCGACGCCGACGCCTGGGAGGCGCCGGACCTGGCGCAGGGCGTCCAGACGCTGGCGGCGCTCGCCGCGCCGCCGCCCGTCCTGCTGGTCGGAAGCCACCTGCCGACGACGGTGGTCCGCAACCTGCTCAGGCTCGAACGCTCCGACGTGCTCGAGGCGCCGTTCACCGACGAGAAGATCGCCTATGCCATCACCGGACTGATGGCCCAGAAGGCCATCGCCCCTGTCCCGACCGCGGCCGCGTCCGGCCAGTTGGCCCGCTGCTGGGCGGTGACCGGCGCCGTCGGCGGCGCGGGCGCAACCACCGTCGCCATCGAGATCGCCACGGCGCTCTGTGCGCGGGCGACCCGCGACAAGAGCGTCTGCCTGATCGACCTGAACCTCGCCGACGGCGAGACTGCGGCCTATCTCGGCGCGCACCCGGCCATGCGGCTGGCCGACCTGGGCGCCTCGGGCGACCGGATCGATGTGGCCATGCTGCAAGCCTTCGTCACCCCGGTGACGCCCAGGCTCGACCTGCTGGCCGCCCCGCGCGACCCGGCCGCCTTCGACGCCACCTCCCGCGAGGCGGTGCTGCGGATGCTGGAAACGGCCTGCGAAAGCTATGAGTGGGTGGTCCTGGACATGCCGCGCCACCGCCGGTCGTGGACGCTGGAAGCCCTCGGCGGCTGTGACGAGATGCTGGTGATTTCCGAGCTGACGGTGCCGGCTCTGATCGCCGCCCGCTCGCTCTCCGACGAAATAGAACGCGGCGTCGGCTCCGGCGCCAAGCCGAAGATCGTGCTGAACCGGCTGGCCAGCCGCATGTTCGGGCCGGCGCCCTCTATGGCGGAGGCCGAGAAGGCGCTGCAGCGCAAGGCCGAGGGCGGGATCAGCTCAGACTGGGAGGCCGCCGCGGCCTCGGTGAACCTCGGCGGTCCGATCTCCACCCACCGGCCGAAGTCGAAGATCGTCAAGGACGTGCAGACCCTGGTTGACGGCTTGGCCGGCGCCATGGCGAAGCCCGGCAAAGCCAAGCGAGCCGCCTGATGGGCCGCTTCAGCCTGCCTGGCGCGCAACCCGCGGCGACGCCCGAGCCCGCGTCTGCCGCCACGACTCCGCCGCCGGAGACCGAAGCCCCGCGCGCAGCCTCGGTCAACCGGTCGCAGCCGGTCGACAAGAACACCCCGCCCAGCCACCTCGACATCCGTCTGCGGCTGCACTCGCGGTTGATCGAGGAGCTGGACCTCGCCAAGCTCGACAAGCTGAACGAGGCGGACCTGCGCCGCGAGGTGCTGAGCCTGGTCGCCGACTTCGCCCGCGCCGAGCGGATGGCGTTGAACACCGAGGACCTGAAGGAACTCGGCGCCTCGATCTATGACGAGATGGTCGGACTGGGGCCGCTGGAGCCCCTGCTCAAGGACGAGAGCATCAACGACATCCTGATCAACGGGCCGTTCCAGGTCTACGTGGAGCGGCGCGGCGAGCTGGAGCTGACGCCGGTCAAATTCCGCGACAACGACCACCTGCTGCGCATCGTCAACCGCATCGTCGCCGGGGTCGGCCGCCGGATCGACGAGAGCCAGCCGATGGTCGACGCGCGTCTGCCCGATGGCAGCCGGGTGAACGCCGCGATCAGCCCGATCGCCATCGACGGCGCGGCGGTCTCGATCCGGAAGTTCTCCAAGAAGCCCCTGACGCTGGAGCGCCTGGTCGAGTTCAAGGCCATGCCCACGGCGGTGGCGGACTTCATCCACGGCGCGGTCAAGGCGCGGGTTTCCACGGTGATCTCCGGCGGCACCGGCTCGGGCAAGACGACGCTGTTGAACGCGCTTTCGGCCGCCATCAGCCACGGCGAGCGCCTGATCACCATCGAGGACGCCGCCGAGTTGCAGTTGCAGCAACCGCACGTGGTGCGCCTGGAGACCCGGCCGCCGAACATCGAAGGCAAGGGCGAGATCCGCCAGCGCGAGCTGGTCAAGAATGCGCTGCGGATGCGTCCCGACCGGGTGATCCTGGGCGAGGTGCGTGCCGACGAGGCCTTCGACATGCTGCAGGCGATGAACACCGGCCACGAAGGTTCCATGGCCACCATCCACGCCAACAACCCGCGTGAGGCGATCGGGCGCCTGGAGCAGATGATCGCCATGGGCGGCCTGGCGATCAGCCCCGACGCCATGCGCTCCCAGATCGCCTCGGCCATCGGCCTGATCATTCAGGTGATGCGCCTGTCGGACGGCCAGCGGAAGATCACCCACGTCACCGAGATCACCGGCATGGAGGGCCAGGTGGTGCAGATGCAGGACATCTTCACCTTCAACCGCACCCACACCGACGCCGACGGCACGGTGCACGGCGAGTTCCGCGCCACCGGCCTGAGGCCCCGCTGCATCGACGAGATGAAGCGCCGCGGGATCAACTACGACACCGCCAATTTCGACCCCTCGCGAGTGCTCTGACAGCCATGCAGCTCGACGGCCACATCATCGTCCTGATCCTGGTCTTCGCCGCGGTGTTCACCGCCGGCCAGGCGGCGTTCGGCCTGCTGACCGTGGCCACCCAGAAGCGCAAGGTGAACCAGCGCCTGAAGGTCGCCGACCGGGTGGACGGGGTCTCGGCCCTGGTCATGGAGTTGCGAAAGCAGCGCGGCCTCAACGCCGCGGGCGAAAGGGGCAAGCGGCTGCGCTGGCTGTCCGACCTGATCGTCGCCTCCGGCGTCCCTTACAACCCGAAGAAGTGGGCGCTCTACACCGTGACCGCGGCTCTGGTTGGCGGCATGGCGGCCTTCGTGGCGACCAAGAACCCGCTGTTGTCCATCGGCGCCGCCGTGCTGATCGTCCTCTTCGGCCCGATCATGTTTCTCAAGTACATGGCCGGCAAACGGGCCAAGGCCCTGGGCTTCCAGCTGCCACAGGCGCTGGAGATCATCGTGCGATCCTTGGAGGCCGGTCACCCGGTGCCCACCGCCATTTCCCTCGTCGGGCGCGAGATGAGCGACCCGATCGGCTCGGAGTTCGGCATGGCCGCCGACGAAATCTCCTACGGCGCGACCATGGAGCAGGCGATCGAGCGGATGGCCGAGCGCTGCCAGCACCCCGACGTCGACCTGTTCGCCGCCACCGTGCGTCTGCAGGCCGGCACCGGCGGCAACCTGACGGGCCTGCTGAAACTGAACGCCAACACCGTGCGCGAGCGCCACAAGATGCGTCTGAAGATCAAGGCCGCATCCTCGGAAGGCCGCGCCTCGGCGATGATCCTGACCTCGGCGCCGTTCATCGCCATGGGCTTCATCATGATTTCCTCGCCGCACTTCTACGGCGATGTGATCCATGAACCCGTCGTCAAGTACGGCCTGGGTATCCTGGGTGTGTGGATGTTCGTCGGCAACATGGTCATGCGGCGCATGATCGACCTGAGGCTCTAGGCGCATGGACCTGCAGACGCTGATCACCGTTCTGGGCGGCCTCATGCTCCTCGGCGGCGTGGGCGGCGTGGCCTGGCTGGCGGCCAGCGAGCTTCGCCAGCGCGCCATCCGCCACACCCGGCTGCAGACCGTCGGCGGACCGCAAAGCAGCCGCAGCCAGCGCCCATCGCTTTCCGGCGGTATCGGCGCCCAGATCCTGTCCGGCTTCCGCCGGCTCGGCCAGCAGAGCGCGGTGCGCGACCCGGCCAAGCTGTCAGTGCTGCGCTCGCGGCTGATGCAGGCGGGCTTCTACAATCGCGAGGCGCCGGTCATCTACCTGGGCGTCCGCGCCGTCGCCCTGGTGCTCGCCACGGTCGGCGTGATGATGGTGCTGCCGCTGATCCTCGGCGGCAAGGCGGGCATGAACGGCGTGGTCATCGCCAGCGTTCTGGCCGGCATCGCCATCTTTGGGCCCGACCAGGTGCTGAAGATGCGCCGGACCTCGCGCGAGCGGGAATATTCCGACGGCTTCCCCGACCTGCTCGACCTGCTGGTGGCCTCGGTCGAAGCCGGCCTGTCGCTGGACGCGGCCGTCACCCGGGTGACCGAGGAGCTGCAGCGGCGCTATCCGACGCTTACCGTGCACCTGCGCTTTCTGGTGCTGGAGCTGCGCGCCGGCAAGTCGCGCAAGGAGGCCTGGTCGGCCTTCGCCGACCGGCTGGGTATCGACGACGCCCGTCAGCTCGCCACCATGCTGCGCCAGGCCGAGGAAATGGGCACCAGCCTTGGCGACACTCTGACCGTCTTCTCCCAGGACATGCGCGCCAAGCGGATGCTCCGGGCCGAGGAAAAGGCGCTGGCCCTGTCGGCCAAGCTGACCGTGCCGCTGATCCTGTTCATCTTCCCGTCCCTGCTGGGCGCCCTGATGCTCCCAGCCGCCGCGCGCCTGATGCACGTTTTCGGCCAACACTGAGGCGTTAGATTCCGTAAGGCCGATAGGGTCCGGCGATCAGCTGCTCGAAGATGCCGATGCCCTGGCGGGTGGGCTCGCCCGGTGCGTCCATGGTGGCCTTTGAGATCGCCTGGATGTGCCAGTTCTCCGGCGCGCCCATGTCGACCGTCGCCAGGTCGATGTCCTCGCGAGCCACCGCCAACTCGCCCTTCAGCCCGCCGTGCCGCCATTCGCCGCCGTAGCCGATGCCGCGCATCAGGAAGATGCTCTGCGGCTCGATCTTCACCGTCGCCTCGCCCTGCAGCAGGGGGATCCTCAGCGTCCCGCCGGTTGCGTGGCGGGTGCCGGGCTTCATCGAGACATCCTCCATCCTCGGCGCATCGGAGTGCCAGCCACCCTCGGCCCCGGCGCCGTCCGGCAGGATCACCGCGCGCGTATTCCATGGCTTGCCCTCGGTGTCGGCGTTGATGTGGAAGTAGACGGATCGGTCATCGAAATTGATCGGCGCCCATTGCCAGAAGAAGCCGGCGATGCCGCCGCCCGGCGTCATCTGGCTGTCCGGCGCGCCCACCGGACGGATGCCCCAGGAGCGGTCCCGGGTGCCGGTCCAGCCGGCGGCGCACGCTCGCCGATCCCCGTCCACCTCAGTCCAGCCGGTGACCCGCACGTTCTGGGTCAGCCGCGTGTAGTCCATGAACATCCGCGGGCCATTGCGGCGGACGAACCGCGGCTCTTCTATGGGGAAGGCGCGGCCCTCGAAGGTCAGGTCGCAGGCCAGGCCCTCGGCCATTTCCAGGGTCACCCGCAGCTTCTGCAGCGGCTCGATCACCTCGATGCGCACCGGCCCGACCACGATGTCCATCCGCTCCGTGCCGAGGATGCGCGAGGCGTGCAGGCAGCGCTGGACCCCGTCGCGGATGATCGAAACGTGGGCGTCGGCGACGTTCAGCGCCGGATAGACCCCGAACGCCACCGCCACGAACTCGCTGCCGTCCGGCGAATAGGCGTTGAAGAAGTAGCGATCGTAGAAATTCCGGTCGGAGCCCGCATAGGCGATCGGCTCCGGCGTCTGGTGGATCGGGAAATCGTCGCCCTTGGTCAGCATCGCGCGCGTCCTTGCCCTAATTGACGTGTCGTCATGCTTGCGACCCGCTTCCGGGCCGTATCAAGTGCGTGCGACGACAAGAAAACAAGTGAGCCTTTCAAGGGAGGATCCGATGAGCGTCATGTCCGCCACCGACCATCGCATCCCGCTGAACGTCGCCGCCCAATTGGCGACGCCGGGCGCCTACGCCGACGGCCGCATCCACGAGGCCTATGCCTGGCTGCGCAAGAACCAGCCGCTGGGCGTGGCCGAGATCGATGGGATCGACCCCTTCTGGGTGGTCACCCGCCACGAAGACATCCTGGAGATCAGTCGGCAGAACGACCTGTTTCACAACGGCGACCGGGCCACCACTTTCACGACCCAGGCGGTCGACAAGAAGGTCCGCGAGATGATGGGCGGCAGCCCGCACTTGCTGCGCACCCTGGTCCAGATGGACGCGCCGGATCACCCGAAGTACCGCGCCCTCACCCAGGGCTGGTTCATGCCGCAGAACCTCAAGAGCCTCGAAGACCGGATCCGCGTCATCGCCCGCGCGGCTGTCGACAAGATGGCCGGCCTGGGCGGGCGCTGCGACTTCGTGCGTGAGGTCGCGCTGCACTATCCGCTGCATGTGATCATGACGATCATGGGGGTGCCGGAGAGTGACGAACCCAGGATGCTGAAGCTCACTCAGGAGCTGTTCGGCGCCGCGGACCCGGAGCTGACCCGCAAGTCCGACGAGATCGAAAAGCCCGTTGAAGAGCGCAGCTTCGACATGGGCGTGATCACCGACTTCTTCAACTATTTCAGAGCCCTATCGGAGGACCGGCGGGCCAATCCAACGTCGGACCTGGCGAGCCTGATCGCCAACTCCAAGATCGACGGAAACCCGATCAGCGACTTCGAGGCGATGGGCTACTACATCATCGTCGCCACCGCCGGGCACGACACCACGTCATCATCGACCGCCGGGGCCATGTGGGCCCTGGCCGAGAATCCCGGGGAGCTGGCCAAGGTCAAGGCGGACCTGTCGTTGATCCCGGGCCTGGTGGACGAAAGCATCCGCTGGACCACGCCTGTGAAGACCTTCATGCGCACGGTCACCGCCGACACCAAGTTCGCCGGCCGCGACTTCAAGAAGAATGACTGGCTGATGCTCTGCTACGCCTCGGGCAATCGCGACGAGGCGGTGTTCGACGAACCCGACCAGTTCCATGTGGACCGCAAGCCCAACAGGCACCTGGCGTTCGGCTACGGCGCGCATCTGTGCCTAGGCCAGCACCTGGCCAAGATGGAGATGCGCATTCTCTGGGAAGAGTTGCTGCCAAGGCTCTCCGACCTGGCGCTCGACGGCGAGCCGGCGATGAGCGAGTCGCTGTTCGTGAACGGCCCCAAGCGCCTGCCGATCCGCTTTTCGATGACCTGAGGCGTTAGCGGTTTGGTCCATCCCCTCGAACCGCGGGTCGCGGACTACATCGCGACCAAACTGCCCGGCGCATCGGGGGTGACGGTGGACGCGCTCGAGCGGATATCCGGGGGCGCGTCGCGGGAGACCTACCGCTTCCGGCTACGCTACAGCGAGGGCGGCCGCGATCATGATCGCAAGCTGATCCTGCGGCGCGATCCGCCGGCCAGCCTGATCGACACCGAGCGCCGGGTGGAGTTCGAGGCCTACCGCGCGTTCCACGGCTCGGCGGTGCCGGTGCCGAAGATGCTGTGGCTGGAGGAGGAGGACGACGCCCTCGACCATCCCTTCTTCATCGCTGAGGAACTGGCCGGGTTCCAGGCCGCCGCGGCCATGCTGTTCGCGGGCGGCTACGACGCAGTGTTGCCCAAGGTCGCCGAGCGCAAGTGGACCATCCTGGGCGAGATCGCCCGCGCCGATCCGGTCGCGCTCGGCCTCGACAAATGGCTGGAGACCCCGGCCCCGGACGCCTGCTGGCGGCGCGAACTCGACCACTGGGAGCATATCCTCGACGCGCAGGAGGCCGAGCCGCAACCGATCACCCGCGCCGCCATCCGCTGGCTGCGGGCCAACCCTCCGCCGCCCGCGCAGAAGCTCAGCGTCGTCCACGGCGACTACCGCACCGGCAACTTCCTCTACGATGAGACCGGCGAGATCCGCGGAGTGCTGGACTGGGAGATGGCCCATCTGGGCGATCCGCTGGAGGATCTGGCCTGGGGGTTCAACCCGGTCTGGCAGTTCAACCGGGCCCTGGCGGGCGGGCTCGCGCCGCAGGACCAGGCCATCGCGACCTGGGAGCGCGCCAGCGGGTTGCGCGCGGACCCCGCCGCCCTGCACTGGTGGATCCTGTTCAACTGCGTCAAGGGCCAGGGCATCTGGGTCGGCTCGGCGCGGACTTTCATTGACGGCGGCAACCGCGACCCGATCATGATCTTTTCGGCCTGGTGGCTGCTCAACGCCCAGGAGCGTGCGATGCTCAAGGTGATGGGCAAGCTATGACCCCCGCCGTCCCCTCCGTCCTGATCGAGCTCGCCGGCCTGATGGCGCGCAACGCCGAGCCCGGCGCGCCGGAGGGCGAGCGGGCCAACGCCCTGCGCCTTTCCGCGGGCCTGCTGGGCATGGCCGCCGAGCAGTGGGACGGAGCCGCCCACGACCTCGTGCGCGAAAACCGCGCGATCGCGGCCCTGCTCGGTGACACCGCGGCCGAGGACGACCTGCGGCTTTCGACGCTGGGCGCGGAGAACGCCCGGCTCCGCGCCCAGCTGATCGCCGCCCACATCGCCGCCGAGCAGACCGGAGACGTCGCCCGCCAGGACGCCATCTGGGCGGAGCTGATCGCATCCACCGAGCGGCGCAAAATCTCCACCGCACCCGTCTGACCGATGGCCTCGCAACAGGACATCGACAACCGCCTGCCGATCACCGGCGCCCTGATGCTGGCGACGCTGATGAACACGCTCGATTCGACCATCGCCAACGTCGCCCTGCCGCACATCCAGGGCAGCGTCTCAGCCGGCCAGGACCAGATCACCTGGGTGCTGACCTCCTACATCCTGGCTACCGCGGTGATGACGCCGCTCTCCGGCTGGCTGTCGCAGAAGTTCGGCCGCAAGCAGCTGTTCCTGTTCTCCATTGCCGGCTTCACCCTGGCCTCGATCCTGTGCGGCATCGCCACCAGCCTACCGGAGATCGTGCTCTATCGACTGCTCCAGGGCCTGGCCGGCGCCTCGCTGATGCCGCTCTCCCAGGCGACCATGCTGGACATCTATCCGCAGCGGATGATCCCGCGGGTGATGAGCATCTGGAGCGCCGCGGTGATTCTCGGGCCCATCGCCGGGCCGACGATCGGCGGCTGGCTGACCGAAAGCCTGTCGTGGCGCTGGGTGTTCTACATCAACGTGCCGATCGGCATCCTGGCCTTCCTCGGCATCTGGACCTTCATGGGCCACGACAAGGGAGGGCGCGAGCGACCCTTCGACTTCGTCGGCTTCGGGGCGCTGATCACCTTCGTCATCGCCTTCCAGGTGATGGTCGACCGCGGCCCGCGGCAGGATTGGTTCGATAGCAAGGAGATCTGGATCGAGGCGGCGCTGGCGGCGGCGGGCCTGTGGATGTTCATCGTGCAGACCTCCACCGCGGAACACCCGTTCTTCCATCGCGACCTCGCCAAGGATGGCAACTTTGTCGGCACGACGATGTTCGGCCTGTTCGTTGGCGTGCTGATGTTCTCGACCAGCGCGCTGCTGCCCTCGTTCATGCAGAACCTCCTGGGATACTCGGCGATGCAGAGCGGCATCGCCAGCATGCCCCGCGGCCTGGGCTCGCTGGTCGGCTTCCTGCTGGTGCCCATGCTGATCCCCCGCCTGGGCGCCCGGACGGTGCTGTTCATGGGCCTTTTGCTGTCCAGCCTGGCCCTGTGGATGATGGGCCAGTTCGACCTGTCCATGACCCCCACCCCAATCGAGGTTGCGGGCCTCGTCCAGGGCCTGGGCACAGGACTGCTGTTCGCGCCGCTGAACACGCTGGCCTACGCCAAGCTCGCGCCCATTCACCGCACGGAGGGCACGATCGTCGCCACCATGGCCCGCAGCTTGGGCTCCAGCGTCGGAATTTCCGTTGTCCAGGCTATGCTGATCCGCGACGCCGCCGCGGCGCACTCGGGCCTGACCGAGCACATCACCGTCACCGACCCGGTCGTGCGCTGGGCCATGCCGTCGCTCTTCAACCTGTTCTCGCCGGGCGGACTGGCGGCGATCAACGGCGAGCTCACCCGCCAGGGGACCATGATCAGCTACGACGCCGTGTTCAGCGTCCTGGCGATCATCACCCTGGTGATTGCGCCCGGACTGCTGTTGCTGAAACCCGCGCCGAAGGTCTCGCTCGCGCCAGAAGAACTCATTGGCGACTAGCTGTTGGCGAGCCGGCTGTCGCCGGGCGCCTCGTCGCGTTCCGTCATGCCGTAGTCGCGCAGCACGCGCGCCACCCGCAGCCTGTAGCCTGCGAAGACGCCGCCCCGTCCGGCCGCCTGGGCGTCGCGGTGTTCGTCGAGCCCACGCCATTGCGCGACGGCAGCCTCGTCGCGCCAGAAGGACAGCGACAGGATCTTGCCAGGGACGCGCAAGCTCTCGAAGCGCTCGATGGAGAGGAAGCCTTCGACCTGCTCCAGGCGTGGCACCAGGCCGGCGGCGATGTCCAGATAGGCCTGCCTTCGGCCCTGCGCCGGCTCGACCTCGAAGATCACCGTGATCATGTCGCTTTTGCCTGACGTGGGCCCACCGGTTGCAGGAAGGTGCGGGTCTCCTCGACGATGAACTTCCTGTCCCGGGCGAAGGCGAAGTTGGCCATCGCCGGCGCATCGCTGCGCAGCCGGCCGCGATAGGTCTCGTAGGTGGACAGGTCATCGAACCCGATCATCGCCAGCGCGACGTTGTTGGTCCCCTCGTGGGGCAGGAAATAGCCCAGCAGGTCGCCGCCCATCTCCGGGATGATGGTCAGCCAGGCTTGGGCATATTTCTCGAAGGCGTCGCGCTGGTAGGGATCGATGACGTAGCGGATGCAGCAGGTGACGGTCATGGGTGGTCTCCGGTTGACGCGGTCTTCATAGCTGGTCGCGCTCGCGTCATGCTTCGACCGCGGTCGAAGCTTCACCCCTGGCCCGCCACCAGGATCGGCGTATGATCGAAGCATGAAGTC
>JANXXK010000115.1 GCA_025350685.1 Alphaproteobacteria bacterium
CAGGCCCAGGCCGAAGCCGGTGACGATGGTCCGGGCGCCGTGGCTGACCTCGGCCTCGGTCTGGGCGCTGCTGGCCTCATGGCCGAGCGCGTGCTCCTCGCGCGTGGCGCCGGCCTTCAGCACCTCGGCGCAGGCGGTGCCCTCGGGGTATTTCAGGATGCCGTGCTGTTCGACGATCAGCGCGCGGCGCAGCGGGATCATCATCAATATGCCCAGCAGCCCACCCAGCACCGCCACCAGCATCACCCGGGCGATCTCCATGTCGAAGCCCAGGATCATGATCGCCGGCATGGTGACGCCCAGGCCAAAGGCGATGCTCTCGCCGGCCGAGCCGGCGGTCTGGACGATGTTGTTTTGCAGGATCGAAGCCTTGGCGATGCCCAGCCGCTGCAACAGCCGGAACAGGGTGATCGAGATCACCGCCACGGGGATCGAGGCCGAGACCGTCAGCCCCACCTTCAGCACCAGGTAGAGCGAGGAGGCCCCGAACACCACGCCCAGCAGGGCGCCGATGATCAGGTGCAGGACCGTAAACTCCGGCAGCACCACGCTGGCCGGAATGAACGGGTGGAAGGCGGCCTTGGCGGGCGCGTTGCGCGCGGGCTCCACGATCGTATCGGTCACTCAATGTCTCCCCAGACAGAGGTCGACTAGATCATCTGGCGGCGCGATCCGCCAGCCGGGCCTTACGCCGAGACCTTCCCCGGCGTCCGCCTTGCCCGCGCCCGACGGCGAGTTCACGGTGCTCGCCAAAGCCAGGGAGGCGACCATGCCCATTGCTACCAAGACCGGGGCCACAAAGATCGGTGCGGGCGACCAGACCGCGCGCATGGCGGCGGTGCTGCAGGCGCAAAAGGCCGCTCACATCGCCGACGGCGCGCCCGACGCCGAACTGCGGATCACCCGGCTCGATCGCTGCATCGCGCTGCTGGTCAAGCACAACGCCGCCATCGTCGCGGCGCTCAACGCCGACTTCGGCAGCCGCGCCGCCGAGGTCAGCGGGATCACCGACGTGGCCGGCTCCATCGGGCCGCTGCAGCACGCCAAGGCCCACCTGAAGACCTGGATGAAGCCGGAGAAGCGCAAGACCACGCCGGCCCTGCTCGGCCTCTTGGGCGCCAAGGCCACGGTCCAGTTCCAGCCCAAAGGGACCATCGGCATCATCAGCCCGTGGAACTTCCCGATGAACCTGACCTTCGCCCCCCTGGCCGGGGTGCTGGCAGCCGGCAATCGGGCGATGATCAAGCCGTCGGAATACACGCCGGCGACCTCCGAGCTGATGGCGCAGATGTTCGCTGAAGCCTTCAGCGAGGACGAGATCGCGGTCTTCCCCGGCGGTCCCGAGGTCGGCCAGGCGTTTTCCGAGCTGGCTTTCGACCACCTGGTGTTCACCGGCGCGACCGCGATCGCGCGGCACGTCATGAAAGCCGCCGCCAAGAACCTCGTCCCGGTCACCCTGGAACTCGGCGGCAAGAGCCCGGTGATCATCGGCCGCTCCGCCGACATGGCCACGGCGGCGGCCCGGGTGATGGCCGGCAAAACCATGAACGCCGGCCAGATCTGCCTCGCGCCCGATTATGTGATCGCGCCCAGGGACCAGATCGGCGCCTTCGTCGCTGAGGCCACGGCGGCGGTGAACGCCATGTTCCCGACCATCAAGGACAACCCCGACTACACCGCGGTGATCGCGGAACGGCACTACGAGCGGATCAAGGGCTACGTCGATGACGCGCGGGCCAAGGGCGCCGAAATTATCGTGATCAACCCGGCCGGCGAGGATTTCAGCCAGCAGGAGCACCGCAAGATCCCGCCCACCCTGATCCTCAACCCCACTGAGGACATGAAGGTGATGCAGGAAGAGATCTTCGGTCCGGTCCTGCCGGTGATGACCTACGCCGCCGTCGACGAGGCCATCGCCTACGTCAACGCCCACGACCGCCCGCTCGGCCTCTACTACTTCGGCGCGGACGCGGCCGAGGAGACGCGTGTCCTGGAGCACACCACCTCCGGCGGCGTGACGGTCAACGACGTGATCTTCCATGTGGCCATGGAGGAGCTGCCGTTCGGCGGCGTCGGCCCCTCCGGCATGGGCAGCTATCACGGCGTCGACGGCTTCCGAGAATTCAGTCATCGCAAGTCGATCTACAAACAGCTCAAGAAGGACCTCGGCCCGATGAAGATGCTGCGCCCGCCCTACGGCGAGGGCGTGCGCAAGTATCTGGCGGGGCAGTTGAAGGGGTAACCTCCCCCGTCAGAAAGACGGGGGAGGGGGACCACGAAGTGGTGGAGGGGGCGCTGCCGCCGCGCCGCGCTCAGAGCACGGCCCCAACGCCCCCTCCGTCAGCTTCGCTGCCACCTCCCCCGTCCGCCTGACGGGCGAGGTTAGCTACAGTTTGGCCGCCGGACGCGGCGCCGGAGGCGGGGCGTTCGGGTCGGCGATGCCGTGGCCCACGACCTCGCCGCTGGCCAGCACGTGACCGTCCATGGCCTTGGTCAGGGCGGCGTAGTCGGCGCCGGCGTCGGCGGGCACGGTCGTGTCGATCGCGAAGATCTCGAAGTGATAATTGTCGCCCGGACCCGGCGGGGTGCGCGGGCCGGTGTAGGGCTTGGCCGCGCCCATGTAGTTGGGGCCATAGGCCGAGCCGGGCGGATTGCCGGTCGGCGTCATGCCAGCGTCCAGCTTGGTGACGCTGGCCGGGCGTCGAACGGCTGACCTGCGCCGAGGCGACCGACGCGGCGGCGAGCGCGGCGAGGGCAGCGGCGGCATAGAGAACGGTCTTCATCGGGTCCCTCCCAGCCGCCTGTTATGGCTTCTTCTGATGGCCGACGGCCCAGACGTAGGCCGAGACCGCCGCCAGGTCGTCCGGTGACAGGCCGGCCCCGCCCATCGGCGGCATGGGGCTGCGGTATTGCTTCGGCGCCGGCACGCCCTTGGCGATCAGGTCGGTGATCGAACCCAGGCTGCCGTCGGTCCACAGCGGGCTGCCGGTGGTGAGCGGCGGGCCGATGGGGCCGCCAGCGGCGTCCTGGCCGTGGCAGGCCGCGCAGCTTTTGGATTTGAAGATCCCCATGCCGGCGGTCACTTGTGCGGCCGTCGCGCCGGGCGGCGTCGGCAGGGCCGGGGCTTCGGCGACCTGCGGGGTCGGCTCGGCGTACACCGGCGCAGGGGCGCCCGTCACCGGCGCGCCCGCCGGGCCCTGGTAGGTCACCCGCCAGATGCGGCCCTTGGTGTCCTCGGAGATGTAGAGCGCGCCGTCCGGGCCGACGGCCAGGCCGGTGGGGCGGAAGATCGCCTTGCCGGTGGCCTTGCCGGGACCGGCGAAGCCGTCGGCGAAGACCACGTAATTGCCGCTGGCCTTGCCGTCCTTCAGCGGCTGGAACACCACCGCAAAGCCATCCTGCGCCGCCGGCGAGCGGTTCCACGAGCCGTGGAAAGCGATGAAGGCGCCGCCCTGATAGGCCGCCGGGAACGCCTTGGCGTTGTAGATTTTCAGGTCGTTGGGCGCCCAGTGCGCCGGGAAGGCCGCCACCGGCGGGAGCTTGCCGGCGCAGACGCCCACCGTCTTGCCGCCGTCGCCGCCATATTCCGGGGCCAGCACCAGCTTCTTCTGGACGTTGTCGTAGTAGCAGTTGGGCCAGCCGTAATCGCCGCCCCTGGTCACCGCCATCAGCTCCTCGGAGGGAAGTTCCGTGGTGGCCTTCACGTCCGGATAGAGCTTGCCCCAGTTCTGGATCAGCTGGTCGCGCCCGTGCTGGGTGGCGAACAGCCGGCCTGAGGCGTCGAAGCTGAGCCCCATGCCGTTGCGGATGCCGGTGGCGTAGCGCTCAGCCGGCGAGAACGTCTGGTCCGTCTGGTCGGCGGAATAGAGCCAGATCCCGCCGCGGGTCTCCTTCTCGACGCAGGGGTCGGCGCCGGGGACGCCCGGCTGGCGGTTCTTCGGCTGGCAGGAGTTGGTCGCCGTGCCCATGTCGACGAACATCTGGCCCTTGGCGTTGATCGCGAAGGGATGCATCGGGTGGTCGCCGCCGAGCGGCAGGCCCGAGACCACCACCCGCGGCTTGGCCCAAGGCACGTCGCTGCCCGCGGTCAGCGGATAGCGCACGATCTTGTCGTTCATCTCGGCATAGACCGCGCCGTTGTAGAGACCGACGCCGGTGCCGCCCCTGGAGCCCTCGGCGGGCGTGACGCCGAAGTGCGTGACCTTGTCAGCCTTGCCGTCGTGATCGGTGTCCTGGACCGCGATCAGGAAGCCCTTGGGATCGGCCGTGGTGCCCCGGAAGTAGGACGAGCCGTTCCAGGTGTTGGCGTAGAGCGTGCCGTCGGCGGCGACGACGATGTGGCGGGTGTTGCCGAGGTTGTCGGCGAAGATCGTGGCGCAGAAGCCGGGCGGCAAGGTGATGCCGGTATCGCCGCCAGGGCAGGCCGCACCCTTGGCCGCCGGCGCCGCCTGGGCCAGCGGCGCCACCGCCGCCGAGGCCAGCAGAACCGCCCCGACACCCAGCGCCGAGCCGAGCCCCGCCAGCATCATGACCTTCGCACGCATCCCGGATTCCCTCTCGTTGTATAGTTTGATTGCCTAACGCTTCGCTGAGCGAACCGGAAGGCCCATAGGGCGGCGTCAGGCCGCCCGTCGCAGGCCGGCGACGATCGCCTCGGCTTGGGCGAACAGCGCCGGGTCGACGGTAAGTCCCGAGGCCGCCGCGTTCTCGTCGAGCTGCTCGGGCCGGCTGGCGCCGACGATCGCCGAGGCGACGTTGGGTTCGCGCAGCACCCAGGCCAGCGAGAACTGGCTGAGGCTGCAGCCGGCCTCTTCGGCCAGCGGCTTCAGCTTCTGCACCGCCTCCAGCACCTCCGGCCGCATCCAGCCCTGGATCGGCGAGCTCATGGAATCGCTGGCCGCCCGGGTGTCGGCGGCGGGCTGAGCGCCCGGCCGGTACTTGCCCGACAGCACGCCCTGCGCCAGCGGCGACCAGACGATCTGCGAGACGCCGTTGGCCGCGCTGATCGGGATCACCTTCTGCTCGGGACGGCGGAACAGCAGCGAATACTGCGGCTGGCTGGAGACGAACCGCTCGACCCCCGGCAACGCGAACGCCGCCTCGATCTGCTCCGGCGACCATTCTGAAAAGCCGATCCAGCGCGCCTTGCCGGCCCGTACGACCTCGCTCAGCGCCTCCATGGTCTCTTCCAGCGGCGTCGCCGGGTCGTAGCGGTGGCACTGGTAGAGGTCGACGAAATCGGTCTTCAGCCGGGTCAGCGAAGCGTCCATCTGCTTGAGGATCTGCGTCCGCGACAGGCCCTGGTCGGTGTCGCTCATCTGGCCCCAGACCTTGGTCGCCAGCACATAGCTGTCGCGCTTGCGGCCGCTGAGCGCCTCGCCCAGGAAGCTCTCCGCGGCGCCGCGGCCATAGACGTTGGCCGTGTCGATGAAGTTGATTCCCAGGTCGAACGCCCGGTCGACGCAGGCCCGCGCCGCGTCAGCCTGCACGCCCACGCCGAAGGTCAGCCACGAGCCCAGCGAGATCTCCGAGATCTCCAGGTCGCTCGCGCCGAGTTTGCGGTATTTCATGGCGTCGAGCTCCTCTGAACGCGGGGAGCGCGACCTTCTTCCATCACCGAACAGCGAGCAAGCCAAAGCCCTCTCCCCGCAAGTGTGAGAGGATGCCAAGGGCTCAACGCCCTCGCCGAATGTCGACTCAGCCTGACGGTCAGCCCCCGACCGGTGGCTCGCGCGGCGCAAGCTCCACCTTCGCCGCGGCGATGTAGTCGCGGGTCAGCGGGACGGTGTCGATCCGCTTGGCGATCTGCACCTGGAAGACCACGATCTCCTCGTGGCGGAAGGCCGCCTCGGCCAACGACAGGTAGTATTCCCACATTCGGCAGAACCGCTCGTCGAACAGCGCCAGGGCCTCTTCACGCCGCGCCATGAAGGCGTCGCGCCACGCGCGCAGGGTCGTCGCGTAGTGCAGCCGCCAAACCTCCACGTCGGTGACGATCAGGTCGGCCCGTTCGGCCGAGGCGACGATCTCCGACAGCGACGGCAGATGTCCGCCCGGGAAGATGTATTTGGTGATCCACGGATTGGTCAGGGCCGGCGCCTCGGTCGAGCCGATGGTGTGCAGCAGCATCACCCCGTCGGCGGTCAGCCGCTCGGCGCAGGTCGCAAAAAAGGTGTCGTAGTTGGCCCGCCCCACGTGCTCGAACATGCCGATCGAGACGATGCGCTCGAAGCCGCCCTCGACCTCGCGGTAGTCCTGCATGCGGAAGCTGACTCGGTCCTCCAGGCCTCGCGCCTTGGCCCGGGCTTTGGCCCCCTCGATCTGCTCGCGCGACAGGGTGACGCCCAGCACCTCAGCCGCCTTCGCCACATCGGCCAGGTAGCAGTCGAAGCCGCCCCAACCGCAGCCGATGTCCAGCACCCGGTCGGTGGGCCGCACCATGAGCTTGGCCGCGATGTGCCGCTGCTTGGCGCGCTGCGCCTGGGCCAAACTCAGCTCCGGCGTCTCGTAATAGGCGCAGCTGTATTGCCAGTCCGAGTCGAGGAAGAGGGCGTAGAGCCGGTCGTCGAGATCGTAGTGGTGCTCGACGTTGCGCCGCGAGGCCGCGCTGTTGTTGCGCCGCAGCAGCGCCATCTGCAGGTCGCGCAGCGGATCGAGGATCGCGTCCAGCGGCCCGTCCTCGCCGCCATGAGCGTGGCGCAGCACCAGGCAGAGGAAGTCGTAGACGCTGCCCTGCTCGATCACCAATCGGCCCTCGGTGAACATCTCGCCGGTGCGCAGCTCGGGATCGAGGACCAGCGCTCGGACCGCGGCCTTGTCGGTGAACCGCACGCGGATCGGATCGCCCGTACCGTCGCCGAAGTCGAACGCCTCGCCGCCGGGCAGCTCCACCCGCAGGGAGCCGGTCTTGATCAGGCCGCCGAGGCCGCGTCGCAGGATCAGGGAGGTCAACATGGGGGCCATCCGACCATCGCCGCCGCGCCGTGGCAACATTCCGTGAATCCCACGGCGCGACTGACGGATTGTTGGGCAGGTTCAACGCCGCAGGAGACCGCCCATGCCCGCCAAATCCGCCGCCCAGCAGAAGGCCGCCGGGGCCGCGCTTTCCGCCAAGCGCGGCGACACGTCCAAATCGACGCTGCAGGGCGCGTCGAAGTCGATGCTGTCGATGAGCGAAAAGGAACTCGGGAAAATGGCCCACACCAAGCGCAAGGGAAAACCCGAGCACGTGCGAGAGTGGCACTAGCTCTGCATCCAGCTCTGCATCCCGCCTCCTCAATTGCGCTGTAAGGTCCAGGCGGCCAAGCTGCCGCAACTTGGGGAGGCCAGATGACTCGTATCACCCGCCGCGCGTTCGCCGCTGCTGCTCCGCTGGCGCTTGTCGCCGGCAAGGCCCTCGCCGCTCCGGCCCCGGCCGCGCCGCCGCCCGCCTCGCCCTGGCCCGACGCCACCGCGCTGGCTGCGCGCATCCGCGCCGGCGAGCTCACCGCCGCCGAGGCCGTCGAGACTGCCATTCGCCGCGCCGAGGCCCTGCAAGGCACGCTCAATTTCATCGTCAATTCCGACTTCGACCGCGCGCTAGCCAAGGTGAAGGCCGGAACGCCAATGGGCCCGTTCGGCGGCGTTCCGTTCCTGGTCAAGGACTTGGTCGACTACAAGGGCCTGCCCACCCGCGGCGGCTCGCAGGCCGCCCGCAGTGCGGCCGCGGCCAAGGTCCAGGCCCCCAACTGCGACGCCTTCGACCGCGCTGGGCTGGTGGTGCTGGGCAAGTCGGCGACGCCGGAGTTTGGCTTCCTGCCGACCACCGAGCCGATCGCCACGGGCCTGACCCGCAACCCCTGGGACCTCACCCGCTCGTCCGGCGGATCGTCCGGTGGTTCGGCGGTCGCGGTGGCCGCCGGGATCGTGCCGGCCGCCCACGCCACCGACGGCGGCGGCTCGATCCGCATCCCGTCGTCGCACTGCGGCCTCTTCGGCTTGAAGCCGTCGCGCGGCCGCATCGCCGACTTCGAGGGCAAGGCCGGGATCACCGACGTCGGCGTCGAGCACGTGGTGACCCGCAGCGTCCGCGACAGCGCAGCCCTCTTCGCGCTCACCGAAGACACCGCGCCCCGCGCCAGCTTCCCGCCGATGGGCCTGGTCACTGCCCCGGCCAAAAGGCGTTTACGCGTCGGCGTCCTCCTGGAAAACGGCATGGGTCACAGCCCATCGCCCCAGGTCGTCGCTGCCACGGACGCTGCGGTGAAGCTGGTCGCCGGGCTCGGCCACCACATCGAGTATACCCACCTGCCTTATGAGGGAGCCCAGTTCATCCAGGACTTCCTGCTGCTCTGGGCCAACGGCGCGGTGCGCGACATCGAAGACGCCGCCAACGCCACGGGCCGCGCGCCCAGCGAGGCCGACTTCGAGCCCTTCAGCCTTGGGCTTGTGGAGATGGCCCGCAAGGCCGGACCCACAGCGCTCGGCCCGGTGCTGCAGCGCCTGACCGCCGACGTCCTGGCCTACGACACCTGGTTTCCGGCCCATCAGTTCGACGTGGTTCTGTCGCCGGTGCTGTCGTCGGGGCCGCCGCTGCTGGGCGAGGTGGGGCCGCGCGTGCCTTTCGACACCTTGGTGTCGCGGCTCTTCGAATACGTGGGCTACACGCCGATCCATAACCTGGCCGGCGCGCCGTCGATGAGCGTGCCGCTCTATTGGACGGAAGGCGGCCTGCCGATCGGGACCATGTTCTCGGCCCGCGCTGGCAACGAGCGGACCCTCTTCGAACTGGCCTACGAACTGGAAGCCGCCCGCCCCTGGGCCCAGCGGATTCCGCCGGTCCACGCCTAACTAGGCCGCCAGCCCCTGGATCCGCGCGGCGATCTCGCGCACCCGTTCCGGGCCGCCGAGCAGTTGGCGGTTCAACCCCAGGCGCTTGAACCAGAAGTGCAGGCCCAGTAGGTCGGTGATGCCCATGCCGCCGTGGACCTCGGTCGAGGTGCGCGCCACGAAGCGGCCGACCTCCGACGTCAGCGCCTTGGCGTGGGCGGCGGTCAGCGAGGCCTCCTCGTGGGCCGCGTCGAAGGCGTAGGCGGCGTACCAGACCAGCGAGCGGGCGGGCTCGATCTCGGCGGCCATCTCGGCGCACATGTGCTTGACCGCCTGGTAGGAGCCGATCACCCGGCCGAACTGGCGCCGTTCCTTGGCGTAGGCCACGGCCTGCTCCAGCATCACGTCGCAAGCGCCCAGGCTGTCGGCGGCGATCAGCACCCAGCCCGCGTCGCGCAGCCGAACCAGAAGCTCCGGCCCGCCGGCCAGCGGCTCGGCCGCAACGCCGTCGAACGTCAGCTCGGCCAGCCGGCGTGTCTCATCGATGTTGAGCATCAAGACGCGGCTCAAGCCCGCCGCATCGCCGCGCACCAGATGCAGTCCGCCCTTGGTGTCAGCCACGATGATCAGCCCCGCCGAGATGCCACCCGGAACGAACAGCGCCTTGCCGGAAAGTTTGCCGGCCTTGGCCGTGACACCGGCGTCTTCCCGCGCGCCGGCCACAGCTTCCGAGATCGCCACCGCGGCCGTGACCTCACCCGCCGCGAGTTTCGGCAGCCATTCGGCCTGCTGCGCCGCGGTCCCGCCGCCGAGCAACGCCAGCGGGGCCAGCACTACCCCCATGAACGGCACGGGCGCGACCGCACGCCCCAGCGCCTCCGACGCCAGGGCCGCGTCCAGCAGAGTCAGGCCCAGGCCGCCGTGCTCCTCGGGGATGACGATGCCCGGCAGGCCGAAGTCGGCCAGCGCCTCCCAGACATCCTTGGCGGGATCCGCCACGTCGTCGGCGAACCTGCGCACGCGGTCCAGCGGACTGGCGTCGCCCAGGGTGCGGGCCAGACTGTCTTGCAGCATCTTCTGGTCGGAGGTCAGCGCGAATTCCATGCTCAAAGCACCGCGGGCTTGGGTTCGCGCGGCATGCCCAGGCCGCGCTCCGAGATGATGTTCTTCTGGATCTGCGCCGTGCCGCCGCCGATGATCAGGCCGAGGTCGAACATGTAGCTGCGCTGCCAAGTCCCCCGCGCCCGCAGGTGCGGCCCGTCGTGATAGAGGATGCCGAGCTCGCCCAGCGCGTCGATGGCCAGCGCCGCGATCTGGTGGTTGAGCTCACAGCCCTGCAGCTTCACCACCAGCCCGGCCACGCCCACCGGCTCCTGGGTCAGCTGGGCGGTGATCAGCCGCAGCCCGTTGAACTTCATCGCCATTGCCCGGCCCTGCAGCTGCATCAGCCGGTCGCGGAACACCGGATTGTCGATGATCCTCTGGCCGTCCACGACCTCGCCCTTCATCAGCTCGATCAGGGCGCCCAACCGGGCCTCGGTGGCGTTCGGGTCGCCCAGCATGCCGCGCTCGTGCTTCAGCGTCGTGTTGGCCACGAACCAGCCACGCCCGCGCCCGCCGACCACTTGGTCCTGCGCCACCCGCACGTCGGTGAAGAACACCTCGTTGAACTCCGCCGACCCGGTCATGGTCTTCAGCGGCCGCACCTCGATGCCCGGCGTCGACATCGGGATCAGCACATAGGATATGCCCTCGTGCTTGGCCGCGTCGGGCTCGGTGCGCACGAGGCAGAACATCATCTGGGCCTGGGCCGCCGTGCTCGTCCAAATTTTTGAGCCCGAGATCAGGAAGTCCGAACCGTCCTCCACCGCCTTGGTCTGCAGGCTCGCCAGATCGGACCCCGCGCCGGGTTCGGAATAGCCCTGGCACCAGATGATCTCGCCGCGCAGCGTCGGGCCGATCCAGCGGGTCTTCTGCTCTTCCGAACCCACTTCCAGCAGGGTCGGTGCCAGCATGGAGATGCCCTGGCCGGCCATGCCGCGCGGGGCGCCGGCGGCGATGAATTCCTCGGCGATAATCCGGCTCTTCAGGATGTCCGGCTCGGCGCCATAGCCGCCGTAGGCCTTCGGGATGGTGCGGGCCGCATAGCCGTGCTCGATCAACAGCCGCTGCCAGGCGAACACGTCCTTGGCCTGGCCGGCGGAGAAGTCGGCCGCATGCGCCTTCAGGAATTCGCGCACTTCATCGCGGAAGGCCAACATCTCCGGCGTCGGCGTCAGGTCCATGGCGTTCTCCCTTGCGGCCAAGGGTGGGGCCTTTTGCAGTGCACACGCAACGGCGCCGCGACGTCAGGGCCCTAAGCGGCAACCCAGATGGCTGAGCTTGTGTTTAGATGGTCGGACAACGGGAGACCTGATCCATGCGCCGCACCCTCTACGCCGCAACCGGCCTGGCCGCGATTTCGCTCGCCGCTTGTTCGATGACACCGGGCTCCAAGGATCCCTGGGTCGGCTTCGGTCCCAACCCGCCGTTGCCGGCGCCGCAGAAGTCGCTGCTGCCAGTCGTCGGCATTCCCAAGGTCGTGGGCTGGGCGGAAGGCGCCGCACCGGTCGCGCCGGCCGGCTTCACCGTCACCCGCTACGCCGAGGGCCTCGACCACCCGCGCTGGCTCTATGTGCTGCCCAACGGCGACGTTCTGGTTTCCGAGTCCGCGTCCGTGCCCTCGCCCGCCGACAAGTCGAACCAGGGGATCAAGGGCTTCTTCCAGAAGATGCTGATGAAGAAGGTGGGCTCCTCCAAGCCCAGTCCGAACAAGATATTCCTGCTGCGCGACGTCGACGGCGACGGGGTGGCCGAGAGCCGGATGCTGTTCGCCCAGGGCCTGACCCGGCCCTTCGGCATGACGCTGGCGGGCGGCAAGCTCTACGTCGCCAACGACGACGGCGTGGTCAGCTTCCCCTATGCGGACGGCCAAACCCAGGCGGCGGGGACGGGGACCAAGGTGTTCGACCTTCCCGGCCCGCCGATCAACCACCACTGGACTAAGAACGTCGTCGCCAGCCCCGACGGGACCAAGCTCTATGCCACCGTCGGCTCCAACTCGAACGTCGGCGACAACGGCATGGACAACGAGGTGGGCCGCGCGGCGATCTGGGAATACGACATCGCCTCGGCCAAGGCGCGGGTCTTCGCGTCCGGCATCCGCAATCCCAACGGCATCGACTGGGAGCCGACCACCCACGTCATGTGGACGGTCTCCAACGAGCGCGACGAGATCGGCAACGACCTGCCGCCGGACTTCCTGACCAGCGTCAAGGACGGCGCCTTCTACGGCTGGCCCTACAGCTACTGGGGCCACAACGTCGACGTCCGCGCCAAGCCCGCCAACCCGCAGATGGTGGCCATCGCCACGGCGCCCGATTTCGGCCTGGGGCCGCATACAGCCTCGCTCGGGCTGACCTTCTACACCGCCGACGCCTTCCCGCCCTCGTACAAGGGTGGCGCCTTCATCGGCCAGCACGGCTCGTGGAACCGCAAACCGCTGAACGGCTATCGCGTGGTGTTCATCCCCTTCGCGGGCGGCCGGCCGCAGAACCGCCCGCAGGCCTTCCTCACCGGCTTCCTCGACAAGGACGACAAGATCCAGGGCCGTCCGGTCGGCGTCGTGGTCGACCGCAAGGGCGCCCTGCTGGTCGCCGACGACGTCGGCGGCATCGTCTGGCGGGTGACACCGACGGTCGCGGCGAAGTAAGGCGGCACCTCTCCCCGGCGCGGAGCGCCGGGGAGAGGAACTACTTCGGTCGGCCCGAGAAGCCCGCCGCGGTCCTCAGGGCGTCGGCGTCGAGCAACTTGCCGTCGAGCATCACCACGCGGGTGTGGCGCAGGTCGCCGATGTGCTTGGAAGGGTCGCCTTCGACCAGCACCAGGTCGGCGGTCTTGCCGACCTTGATCGAGCCGGTGTGCTTGTCCTGCCCGACCAGGGTCGCCGGCACGATGGTCGCCGCCGCCAGCGCCTCGACCGGGGTGAAGCCCGCATCCTCATAGATCTCCAGCTCGTGGATGATCTCGATGCCGAGGCCGTCGGTGCCGGCGACGATCGGCACGCCGGCCTTGTGCATCTTGCCCAGCAGCCCGACCATCTTGGCCCAGCTTGCGCGGTAGTCGGCGCGCGTCAGGTCCTTCGGCACGGCGAAGCCGCCGCTCTTGAAGCCGCGCTCGGTCGCCGCGGGCATGGTGCCGACGAAGGCCGTGTAGGACGAATCCAGCTCGCCACTCTCCGGCACATAGAGCTGCTCGAACGCCACCATCGTGGGGTCCGAATAGATGTGTTTCTTGGCCATGGTGTCGACGATCAGGTTCAGCGCCGGGCCGTTCAGGTCGACGTCCTTGGCGAAGCGGCCGGGGCCTTCGAAGCGGGCGATGCCGTTGTCGATCGGCAAGAGTTCGGCCGGCGCGGCCTGCATCATCACCCAGTTGATGTGGGTCACCTCATCATAGCCGGCGGCGATGGCGTCGGTGGCGCGGATGCCGGCCGGGATGTGGCCGTGGACGTGCAGGCCCAGCTTGTGCGCCTCGGCCGTGGCGGCGGGCAGCCAGGCGGGGTTGAAGGTGCCGTAGAACTTGATCCCGGTGAAGTGGTTGGCCGCCGCCTTGTCGATCAGCGCGATGGCCTCGGCCTGGCTGGTGGCGACGTTGGCGACCTGGGCGGTGTAGGGGCCCTTCCCGTCGATCAGCGACGACGGATAGACGTGCGGGAACAGCAGCTGGCCGGCCGCGGCCCGGGTCCGCCGGTCGATGGTCAGCATGTCGTTGTTGCCGGGGTCACGGACCGAAGTGACCCCCATCGAGAGTTCCTGCGGCCCGGTGTAGTCGTCGCCAACGTGCATGTGGCAGTCCCACATGCCGGGCACGAGCGTCTTGCCGCGCCCGTCGATCAGCTGAGCGCCCTTCGGAGCCTTCACCCTGGCCGCTGGACCCACGGCGACGATCTTGCCCTTAGTCACGACCACCGTCTGGTCGGCCAGGAACTTGCGCGCGTCGGCGTCGAACATCCGCACATGGGTGAAGGCCACGGGCCCGGCGGGGACCTTGACCAGGGCCTTGGCCAGCTTCGGCGCCTCGGCGGCCATGGCGACGGCCTGCGCCGCCTGCAGCTTTTTCAGCTCGCCGGCATAGGCCTCCGGCAGCCAGGCGACCACCGTCGTCGTGCCGAAGAACCGGCCCCGGGCGTCGGCCCAGGCGGTGATCGGCGAGTTGGCGATGCCGGTAACGGACCACAGGGTCACGGTCTGTTTCGCCGCGCCCTCGCCCACCTCTACATCGGTCAGCCGGGTCGCCGTCGCCCGCCCGGCGGGCAGCAGGGCGAGCGTGTGGCCGGGCGCGGCCAGCAGCCGCTCCAGGAACCAGCCGTTGGTTTCCGCCGGGCCGCCCTGGGTGACGTAGAAGGCCGGGCTGGAATAGGCCGACTGGCCGGCGTCGACCGGGCTCTTCCAGCTCGCCTTGCCGCCCTCGACCTTGAAGCTCTCGCCGGCGTCGCCGGTCGGGCTGAAGCCGCGGATGGTCATGGACGCGGCCATGCCGTCCGGGCCGGCGCGGCCCGCCAGGTCGCTGTCGAAAGCCTGGCCGCGCAGGTTCCAGGTCTCGCGCGCCATGCGCGTCCCGTCCGCGGTCACCCAGGTCCAGGCGTCGCCGTGCTTGCCGCCGGTGGATTCGATGATGAAGTGGCGCGCGTCAGCCGGCGGCTTGGCGAGACCGGCGGACGGCGTCTGGGCGATCGCACTTGAGGCGAAGAACGCGGCGAGCCCGCCGATGATGAATCCCGTCCGCATGACCGCTCCCGATTGCGCCCACACCGTGTGAGCCGGGTCAGATTTTGCGACGCGCGATGCTCCGCAGCAAGATGATTGCGCGGCGCGTGCGACGAGCGGGCTAATTTCCCATGTAGAAGGCGCAGAGCTTGTTGCCGTCGAGGTCGCGGAAATAGGCGCCGTAGAAATTGTCCATCCGCTGCCCCGGCGGGCCTTCGCACGCCCCACCGGCGGCCAGCGCGGCGGCGTGAACCTGGACCACCTCCGCTTCCGAGGCGACGCTCAGCGCCACCATGACGCCGTTGCCGACGCTCGCGGAGCTCCCGTCGAAGGGCAGCGTGATCCCCAGCATCGCGCCGCGATCCGGGCTGCCGTAGTACTGGCTGCGCTCATAGCTCAGCGTACGGCGCCCGCCCAGCGGGGCGAGCGCCGCATCATAGAAGGCCCGGGCGCGCTCCAGGTCGTTCACGCCCAGCGTCGTGTAGCCGATCATCGGGTCAGCCCATGTTGAAGACGCAGACTTTGTTGCCGTCCGGGTCGCGGAAATAGGCGCCGTAGAAGGTCGGCATACGCTGGCCGGGGGGGCCATCGCAGGTTCCGCCGGCCGCGAGCGCGGCGGCATGGGCCGCGTCGACCTGCGGCTTGGTCGCGGCGGGCAGGCCGAACATGGTGCCGTTGCCGACCGTGGCGGGCTGTTCGTCATAGGGCTTGGAGATGGCGATCATGCCGGGCGTCTCCTTGCTGCCGTAGAACTGCATGCGCTCGCCATTGGCGAAGGTGCGCTTGCCGCCCAGCGGCTCCAGCACCGCGTCATAGAAGGTCTTGGCGCGCTCGAGGTCGTTGGTGCCGATGGTGGCGTAGCCGATCATGGTGGGGCTCCCTTGAATTGTCGGCGGCACTCTAGGGGGTGACCTGCGCGTAACCGCAAGCGGCCTCGTGGACGAACCGATCAAACGGTAGTCAAACTCGCCAAAAGCCCTCCCCCCTTGCGGGGAGAGGGTTGGGAGTGGGGGTGTGGGCTCCGCGCTTGAGGGGCCAGATCGGCTGACTCACGGCTGGCGCCCCCACCCCAACCCCTCCCCGCGAGGGGGAGGGGCGATCGGGAGGGACCATGATTCAGAACTTCATCCGCACGTCGCTGGCCGGCGCGCTGCTTGCAACGTCCCTCGCCACATCGGCGGCGGCTCAGTCCACCGCCGTCAAGCACGAGACCTGGGCCGTCCAGGGGCTGGCCGCCCCAGCCCAGATGGTCGTCGACCGCTGGGGTGTGCCGCACATCTACGCGAGCACCGCCCGCGACGCCTTCTTCCTGCAGGGCTACAACGCCGCCCGCGACCGGCTCTGGCAGATCGACCTATGGCGCAAGCGCGGCCTGGGCCGGCTCTCCGCTAGCCTGGGCCCCGCCTATGTGGGCCAGGACCGGGCGGCGCGGCTGTTCCTCTACCGCGGCGACATGGCCGCCGAGTGGGCCGCTTACGGGACCGGCGCGCGCGACGCCGCCGAGGCCTTTACGGCAGGCGTCAACGCCTACGTCGCTGAGGTGAACGCTGGCAAGCGCCCCCTGCCCGTCGAGTTCAAGCTCACTGCCAGCAGACCCGAGGCCTGGGGCCCGGAAGACGTGCTGCGCATCAGGAGCCACGCCCTGGTCTCCAACGTCACCTCCGAGGTCGCCCGCGCCCAGGTGGTCTGCGCCGCAGGCCTGGCCGCCGACCGGCTGCGCAGCAAGCTGGAGCCGGCGCACACCACCGTCATCCCCGCCGGTCTCGACCCCTGCGTGGTCCCCGAGGACGTGCTGAAGGATTACCTGCTGGCCACCGCCACCGTGAACCTCGAGGCGCTGGCCTCTGGCGGGCGCAAGGCTGAGGCCGATCCGCAGACCAAGCTCGCCGAAGCCATCAGCGCCTACCAGGCCGAGGGCTCCAACAACTGGGTGATCGCGCCCAGCCGCACCGCCACCGGCCGCCCGATCCTGGCCAACGATCCGCACCGCGCGGTGGGCGTGCCGTCGCTGCGCTACATCGCCCACCTGACCGCGCCGGGCCTCGACATCATCGGCGCGGGCGAACCGGCCCTGCCGGGCGTCTCCTTCGGCCACAACCCTGACATGGCCTGGGGCCTGACCATCTTCCACATCGATCAGGAGGACCTCTACGTCTACGAGACGAAGGGCGACGCCTACCGCTACAAGTCCGCCAACGAGGCGATGAAAGTGGTCCATGAGACCATCGAGGTGAAGGGCGGGCCGCCGGTCGACGTCACCCTCAAATTCACCCGTCACGGCCCTGTGCTGGCCGAGACCGCCGATTCTGGACACGGGGCCCACGCCTTCGCCATCCGCACGGTCTGGAACCTGCCCGGCGCGTCCGGCTATTTCGGCTCCTCGCGGATGTGGCGCGCCAAGTCCTGGGCCGACTTCAAGTCCGGCCAGGAAGCCTGGGGCACGCCGCCGCTGAACCTCGTCTTCGCCGATACCTCAGGCGACATCGGCTGGTCGGCCGCGGGCCTCACCCCCAACCGCCCCAACTGGGACGGGCTGATGCCGGTACCCGGCGACGGCCGCTACGAATGGGCCGGCCTGCGTCCCGGCGCCGAACTGCCGGTCGTCAAGAACCCGGCGAAAGGCTTCTTCGCCACCGCCAACGCCATGAACCTGCCCGACGGCTACGCGCACCCGACGGGCTACGAGTGGGCCGACCGCTCGCGGATCACCCGCATAGAAGAGGTGCTGGCCGCAACGCCCAAGGCCACGCTCGCCGACTCCATGGCGCTACAGACCGACAGCCACGACGCCATGTCCCGCCGCGCCATCGCCCTGCTCAAGGGCCTGTCCTCGCCCGACCCCGATCTCGCCAAGGCGCTCGCCCTCCTGAAGGCCTGGGACAACAACGAGACCACCGACAGCGTCGCCGCCGCCATCTACCAGCTCTGGACCACCAACCACCTCGGCAAGACGGTGACCAATGTCGCCACGCCCGAGAAGGCCCGTGTCCTGGTCGGCTCAGGCTCCCTAGACGCGGTGATCACCTACCTCGAGACGCCCGAAGCCGCCGCCGGCCGCGACACCCTGCTTCTCGAAAGCCTGGGCGCCACCGTCGCCGAACTGAAGCACCGCCTCGGAGCGGACAGCTCAACCTGGACCTGGGGGCGCCTGCACCACGCCCGCTTCGAGCCGGCCGCCGCCATCCTGGCCGATAAGGAGCTGGCTGAGCAGATGTCCACCGGCCCGCTGCAGATCCCCGGCTCCGCCCAGAGCCCGCGCGCCGCCACCTTCCGCCCGTTGGATTTCACCCAGACCCAGGGCGCCTCGGTACGCCTGGTCATGGACGTCGGCGCCTGGGACAACTCGCGCGCGGTCAACACGCCCGGCCAGTCCGGCGATCCCTTTAGCACCCACTACCGCGACCTCTTCCCGCTCTGGGCGACGGGGGCCTACATCCCGCTCGACTACAGCCGCGCGGCCGTGGATCGCGATGCCGAGCTGGTGGTCACCCTGGAGCCGGCGAAGTGAGGCTCAGACCCGGCCGGTCACCGGGATCAGGGCGCCGGTGACCGCCCTGGCCTCTTCGCTGGCCAGGAACAGCATCACCGCGGCCAGGTCCTCCGGCGCCACCCAGGTGTCGAACCTGGCCTTGGGCATGTCGGCGCGGTTGGTCGGCGTGTCGAGGATCGAGGGCAGCACGGCGTTGACGGTGATGTCGTCACCCTTCAGCTCGTCGGCCAGGCTCTCGGTGAGCGCGTGCACGCCGGCCTTGGACGCCGCATAGGGGCCCATCCCCATCGCGGGCTTCAGCGCCGCATTGGCGCCAACGTTGACGATCCGCCCGGCCGCGCTACCGCGCAGGTGCGGAACCGCCGCGCGGCTAGCGTTGGCGGCGGTCTGCACATTGATCAGGAACAGCCGATGCCAGCCGTCCGCCAAGCTGGTCTCCAGCGTTTGCCAGCGGAAGCCGCCGGCGATGTTGAACAGCACGTCCAGGGCGCCGAAGCGCTCAGCCACCGCCTCGATCGCCGCATGGGCGGCCAGCGCGTCGGTCAGGTCGACCCCGGGAAGCAGCAGCACGTCGTCGCCGCCCGGCAGCCCAGGCGGCGGCTCCGGCGCAAAGTCGATCAACGCCAGCCGCGCACCGGTCGCCGCCGCAGCCGTGGCCGCGGCCTGGCCCAACACTCCGAAAGCACCGGTGATCGCGTAGACGCGGCCCATCATTGATTTCCCTCTCTCAATTCAAACGTCCTGGCTGGGCTTGGAAGCCTGCCCTCGGGCGGGTCGCGTAGCGACGCGACCCGGGGGCCACTCCGAAGCACCGTCCTCGCAGATTGATCCGCAAAGCTTGCGTGTCTGGGTCCCCGGGACAAGCCCGGGGATGACGAGTGAAGAATGAAAGCTAGAGCCGCTCGATGATCGTCACATTGGCCATGCCGCCGCCTTCGCACATGGTCTGCAGGCCGTACTTCTTGCCGCGCGCCTTTAGCGCATGGAGCAGCGTGGTCATCAGCTTGGTCCCCGACGCGCCCAGAGGGTGGCCGAGCGCGATGGCGCCGCCGTTGACGTTGATCCGGTCCGGATCGGCGCCGGTCTTCTGGATGAAGGCCACCGGCACCGAGGCGAAGGCCTCGTTGACCTCGAACAGGTCGATGTCGTCGATCGACATGCCGGCCTTCTTCAGCGCCCGTTCGGTGGCCGGGATCGGCGCCTCCAGCATGATCACCGGGTCGTGGCCCAGCAGCGACAGGTGATGGATGCGGGCCAGCGGCGTCAGGCCCATCTCCTTCAGCGCCTTCTCCGAAACCACCATCACGCCGGACGCGCCGTCGCAGATCTGGCTGGAGGTCGCGGCCGTCAGCGCGCCGCCCTCGCGCAGCAGCTTCACGCCGCGCATGGCCTCAAGGCTGGACTCGAAGCGGATGCCCTCGTCGATGTCGTGACGCACCACATTGCCTTCGGCGTCGAGGCCGTCGATGGCGACGATCTCATCCTTGAAGGCCCCGCCCTGGGTGGCAGCGATGGCGCGCTGGTGGGAGAGATAGCCGAACTGGTCGAGCTGGTCCTTGGTCAGGCCGTACTTCGAGGCGACCATCTCGGCGCCCATGAACTGGCTGAACTGGATGTTCGGATAGCGCTTCTGCTGGTTGGGGCTCATCGGTGTGCCGAAGCCCTCCTTGGCCGGGAGCATCACCGACAGGCCCATAGGCACCCTCGTCATGCTCTCGACGCCGGCGGCGATCACCACGTCCATGGTGCCGCTCATCACCGCCTGGGCGGCGAAGTGCAGGGCCTGTTGCGAGGAGCCGCACTGACGATCCACCGAGGTGGCCGGCACGCTTTCCGGCAGACCGGAGGCCAGCACCGCGCCGCGCGCGATGTTGGTGGACTGCTCGCCCACCTGGCCGACGCAGCCCATGACCACGTCTTCCACGAGGGCCGGATCGGCGCCGGTCCGCGACATCAGCTCGTCGAGCACCACCGCGCCCAAGTCGGCCGGATGCCATCCGCGGACCCGTCCGCCCTTGCGCCCGCCGGCGGTCCGCGTCGCAGCTACGATATAGGCTTCGGCCATCGCCGGGCTCCCTTGATGAGGTAGGCGCACTCTGGCGCGTCAAAACGACTGTATGAAGGCGCCGCTGCGTAAGACAACTACGCGGGCGGGAGGCGGACCTCGAGCAGGGCGAGGTCCGGCGAGCAGTCGCTCAGGCCCCACGCCCCGTCCGGCGGGATGACGAAGGCATCGGCGAGGCCGAGCGGGTGGCGGCCCTGGAACTCCAGGGCGGCCCAGCCCTCCAGCAGAAAGCCGAACAACAGCTCACCGCCATGCGCCGGCTGCTCGAGACGCGCGCCGCTGCCCGGCCGCAGCACCCGCGCCCCGGCCAGCCCGCCGGTCGCCTGCGCCATGCCGGTGTCGCGCGCCTCGAACCCCGTCGCGCCCAGCGCCTGCCAGGGCGTCTCCGCCGCCACATGCCGTAGGAACCGCTGGCCGCCGAAGTCACGCTCCGGCGCGAGCCGCCGGGTCGGCAGGGCCATGTCGTGGTCGGCCAGGGTCTCGTGCAGCGCGGGGCAGCCGATCTCCACCACCTCCAGCCCGGGTGAGCTCTCCAGCACCCGGTGGCGGATGCGGGGCGGCTGCAAGACGCAGTCGCCGGTCTGCATGACGAACGGCTCGCCCTGGTCCTCGTAGACCACCCGCACCCAGCCCTTGCGGACGAAGATCATCTGGAAACGGATCTTGTGGAAATGCACCCAGTCAGCGACCGGCCCACCCTCGAGGATCGAGATGTGCGAGGCGATGAACCGCCCGCCCAGGCGGCTGGGGATCAGGTCGCGGTAGAGCATCCCCGCGCGGCCCACCCCGGCGTCGGCGCTGTCCGCCACGCGGGTCAAGACGAACTCTTGGGCGACCGGTGGGACCTCGATCGGCGGGTCCGGATCGATCAGTTCGATCCGCGTGCCGTTGGGTGCGGTCAGCACGCCCGGCTTGTCGGACGCCAGCCGGATCACGCCGGGATCGCCCGCGCCGGGCTCCAGCCGCAGACGCAGGCCGTGGCCGGACAGGCTCGCCACCTGCGGGTCATCCGCCGGGAAGATCGTCTCCACCCGGAAGCCGAGCTCGCCCACGAAGAAATCCAGGCACGGCGTCAGGTCCGAACAGGGCAGCACGACCTCGGCGCTCAACCCTCCGCCCTCGCCGTCACCGCCACCCGGCGCTTCCAGACCCAATAGGCCAGCGACACCAACGCCAGCCACGGCACGCCGACGATCCACGAGACGTTCCAGAATTGGGTGTCGAGACCCATGGTGATCAGCACCGCGGCCAGCAGCACCAAGCCCGCGATCTGCAGCCACGGAAAGAACGGCGCGCGCACCGGCAGGTCCTCGGCGCGGTGACGCCGCCGGAACGCCAGGTGGCTGGCCAGGATGATCATCCAGACGAACAGCATGCCGAACAGCGCTATGCCGAACAGGTAGTTGTAGGCCAGCGGTGTCACCTTCGAGACCGCCGCCGCGGCCAGGATGCCCGTGCCCGAGACCAGCACGCCGGTCGTGGGCGCGCCGGTGACGCTGAGCTTGCCCAGGACGCGCGGCGCATAGCCGCCGCGGCCGAGCGAGAACAGCATCCGCGAGCAGAGGTAGATGTTGGAGTTCATCGACGACAGCGCCGCGGTCAGCACGACGAAGTTCATGATCCCCGCCGCATAGGCGACGCCGGTGTGGGCGAAGATGCGCACGAACGGGCTTTCCGCCACCACCTTCGCGCCGGTCTGGGTCCAGGGGATGATGGCGACCACGATGGTCAGCGCCAGCAGGTAGAACAGCGCCAGGCGGAAGGCCATCGACCGCAGGGCTATCGGAATGGTCTTCGTCGGGTCCGGTGTCTCGCCCGACGTCACCGCGATCAGCTCGACGCCGACGAAGGAGAAGATGCCGACCAGCACCGCCATCCAGACGCCCTTGAAGCCGTGGGGCATGAACCCGCCGGGCAGACCGACCAGATTGTGGAAGCCCACCGCCGGCTGCCCGACCCCGAAAATCGCCGCCGCGCCCAGGATGATGAAGCCGACGATCGCGGTGACCTTGATCATCGCGAACCAGTATTCGAACGTCCCGAAGTTCTTGACCGCCCGGGTGTTCACCCAGACCAGAATAGCGGCGAACCCCACCGACCAGGCCCAGACCGGAATGGCCGGAAACCAGTAGGTCATGTAGAGGCCCGCCGCGACCGCCTCCCCGCCCACGGCGACCACCTCGGCCATCCAGTAGGTGTAGCGGGCGACGAAGCCGGCCCAGGGGTTCAGATAGACCTCGGCATAGACGCCGAACGAGCCGGCGGCTGGATGCATCACCGCCATCTCCGACAGGCTGAAGATGATGGCCATCGCGGCGAAGGCGGCGATCGCATAGCTGATCATCACCGCCGGGCCGGCATAACCGATGGCGATCCCGCTGCCCATGAACAGGCCGGTGCCGATGGAGCCACCCAGGCCCATCATCACGATCTGCGCGCGGCTGAGGCCCTGGACGAGCCCGGCCTCGCGCCTGATGATCG
This sequence comes from Alphaproteobacteria bacterium, assembly GCA_025350685.1. Lineage (GTDB taxonomy): Bacteria > Pseudomonadota > Alphaproteobacteria > Caulobacterales > Caulobacteraceae > Phenylobacterium. Next base: position 22,652 of record JANXXK010000115.1, read on the forward strand.
AAGCCTCGTCCAAGTTAAGCCCCCGGCTTCCTTGCCCCGCGCTGGGAAGGTCAGTCCGCGAAGGTATCCTGAAGGATGCGTTCCAGCCACTCGGCGTCGAGCGCGTCGAAGGCGGCCGGCTGGTCACTGTCCACGTCGAACACCGCGATCAAGTGGCCCTGGGCGTCGACCACCGGCACCACGATCTCGCTGGCCGAGCGGCTGTCGCAGGCGATGTGACCGGGGAAGGCGTTCACGTCATCGACCACCTGGGTCTGGCGGGTGCGCGCGGCAGTCCCGCAGACGCCTCGCCCAAACGCGATGCGCAGGCAGCCCAGCGTGCCCTGGTAGGGTCCAACCACCAGCTCGTCCGGCTTGGCGGGGTCGACCACATAGAAGCCGGTCCAGAAGTACTCGGGAAAGCTTGCCGACAGCATCGAGGCGACGGTCGCCATCCGGGCCACAAGGTTCGGCTCGCCGTCGAGCACCGAGGCGATTTCGGCCGCCACCGTCGCATATCGCTGCGCCTTCTCGGCGGGCAGGACTTTGTAGTTGAACGCTTCGGCCATGCCGGGGGTTTAGCCGCGGGCCGCCGCAAGGTCACCCCGCTAAGGTCCGCGGCGCCTCGACCCATGGTCGCATACCGTCGGTCACCAAAACGCTACTGGTCGCAACCCAAGATAGACTTAGCGTCGACCGCTGGATGGGAATTCATAGAAAAACCAGTTCCTTCCCAGCTTGGGTGCGCTCCGACGATGGATGATGTCACCCGCTAAAGTCGCGTTTGTTTCCACACGGACGGGAGAAGGTCATGGGATCTCACAGGACGTTCCGGCCTCGCCGGATGCTGCTTGCCGCGCTGTTCGGCGCGGCCGCTCTGCCGCCGCTGTCCGCCGCCGCCCAGCCGCGGCCGGTCGAATTCGCCGCCGAGGCGCCCGCGGCGCCGGCGCAGATGCAGGTCTACAAACTCGCCCCCACGCGCGCGCCGTTGGCCTTCCTCAATGAGAAGCTGAACGCACGCAAGCTGCCGGCCCTGCAGCTGGAAAAGGGCGTCTACGTCGCGCGCGGCGCCACCGGCCGCGAGGACCGCGACCGCATCCGCGCCTTCGTCGACCCGAAGAACGGCGACGCCACCTTCACCCCGGACCTGGCCGAACTGGTCGCCGCTGGCGCGCCGGCCCAGCCGATTGCCGCCGAACGGGCGCAGGGCGTGGCGCGCCAGGCGCTCACCGACCCCCGCTTCATTCCACGCGACGCCACCGAGACCCGCGTCTCCGATGCGATCCAGCTGATGGGCGGGGCGACGGCGCACGCGGCGACCACGGCCGCGCCGGGGCGGAGCGAGCCGCGGCTGGTCCTCACCATGGTGCCGGCGCTGCGCTACGTCTCCGGTTTCCGCGTCTACGGGCGCGGCTCGCACGCCCTGGTGAGCGTGGCCAACGACGGCTCCATCGTCGGCGCGCTTCGCCATTGGCGTACGGCCGGGGCCGGCCAGCCGGTGAAGACCACCGTCACCGCCGATCAGGTGAAGGCGAGCATCGAACGCCAGCTTCGGAGCCAGGTGGCCGCCCGCGGCGCCCGCGCGGTCGTCGATAAGATCGCGATCGGCTATTACGACGGCGACGCCGGCTACCTGCAGCCGGTCTACTATTTCGAGGCGACGGTCCACTCGGCTGAGCCCAGGATCGGCGACACCAAGACCTCGGGCTATGTCCCCATCGCCAAGCCACTGGAGCCGATCCCGGATTTGGCCGCGAGGCCCTCCGGCGCCAGCCTGGCCGCGCCGAAGCCCCCCGCAGGGTCCACCGGCAAGCCCATCGGCAAGGTCGGGTCGGCGGGAATCCCCGGCGACATCAGCGTGGGCGAATACGCCAACCAGGATTGGCCGACGAGCAGCGCCTATCTGACGATGGCCAACTCGTTGCTGTCGGGCATGACGTTCCTCAACAGCATCTTCCCCGGCATCCTGCCGCCGGTGGCCCGGACCCAGTGGTACACCGCGCACAACTGGGAGGTCGTCGGCCCCTCCTCGCGCTACTACATGAACGCCGTCAACTTCGCCTACACCGAGCCGCACGGCGACTGGTTGATCAACTCGACGCTCTCCAACTGCTGCGAGAACTGGTACGTGCCGAACATCGGCACGGGCGGCAATCCAGGCTTCGGCCATGCCGCCGGCGGGGTGCTGGCGACCTGGCTGATCATGTCCTGCGAGGTCATCCCCTCAATGTACGACCGCCAGAACGAGGCGGGCGGGACCGGCAATCCGTACACCGCATTCGACCCCTGGTGGGGCGTGTTCCAGGGCATGCACAACGCGCTCGGATTCCGCACCATCATGTTCTACCCGGACGACTCCCTGAACTGGGGCTTCGGCTATTCCGCCTCGTTCGGCGGCGACGTGAACGCGGCCTGGTTCCAGGCCGTCGCCGCCTACGACGGCAATGACGGAACCTATGCGAGTCAGCACCTGAAGGGCGGGATCACGGTCCACTACGACCGGGCGTCGTCGATGGTCGACGCCCGCGACCTCGGCCAGTCGATCTACAGCGTCGGCGCACAGAGCGCGTCCTCGACCCTGTGGAACTTCTGGATGGGCAACTGACGGCTGTACAGAGGTGAGCGGCCGCGCGATGCGGCCGGCTGGACAAACCCCGACGGCGCGGCCTTTGTAGGCGCCTTCAGTTTCGGGGGATTCCTATGCGTCTTGTTCTGCTCCTGTCCGCGCTGGCCGTCCTGGGCGCGGCGCCCGCCCTTGCCCAGATGGCGGAAGGTCCGGCGAAGACCTTCCAGGGGCGCGACGTCTTCGGCATCCGCACGGCCGGCGACCCGCAGGTGCGCCCCGACGGCGGCGCCATCGCCTATGTGCGCACCACCCAGGAGATCATGATCGACAACGGCCGGCCGGCGATCTGGCTGGTCGATCCCGTCACCGGCGCCCAGTCGCCGCTGGTGGTCGACGACCAGGCCAACTTCACCCCTCGCTGGTCGCCGGACGGGACGCGGCTGGCCTACGTGTCGGCCGGCCCGTCCGGTGCGCAGCTTTATGTGCGCTGGATCGCCGCGAACCGCTCGGCCAAGGTCGCCACGCTTGAGCACGCGCCCAACGACGTCGTCTGGTCGCCGGACGGCAAGACGATCGCTTTCACCATGCTGGTCGAGGACGAGGGCCAGCCCTTTGGTCAGCCCATGGGCAAGCCCGAAGGGGCGAAATGGGCCGACCCGCTGAAGGTCATCGAGCGGGTGACCTACCGCGCCGATGGCGCTGGCTATCTGAAGAACGGCTACCGCCACCTGTTCGTGGTCTCCGCCGACGGCGGCGCGCCACGCCAGCTGACGTTCGGCAAGTACGACGACGGCGGCCCCATCGACTTCAGCAAGGACGGCAAGCTCGTCTACTTCGCCACCAACCACGACAAGAACTGGGAGCGCGACCCGCAAGAGAGCGAGATCTATTCGGCGGCCGTCGCTGACGGGTCGCTGACGCGCCTGACCAACCGCGTCGGGCCGGACATCGCCCCCACCGTCTCGCCGGACGGGAGCAAGATCGCCTACCTCGGCTTCGACGATGCCCGCCATCGCGGCTACGAAAACACCCGCCTCTACCTGATGGACCGCGACGGCAAGAACAGCCGCCTGATCACCGGCGGCCTCGACAACTCCATCAGCGGCCTGGCCTGGGCCGCCGACGGCAAGTCCCTGGTGGTCAGCTACGCCGACCGCGGGATCAGCAAGATCGCCCGCCTCGGCCTCGACGGAAAGCTGGAGACCCTGGCCAGCGGCCTGGTCCCCGCCGACCTAGACCGGCCCTACACCGGCGGCGACTATTCGCTGGGCAAGACCGGCCTGATCGCCTTCACTCAGGGCGATGCCAATTCGCCGGCCGACGTGGCCGTGGTCCGCGCCGGCAAGGTCACGCGCCTGACCCACCTCAATGACGACCTCTTCGCCGGCAAGCAGCTCGGCAAGGTCGAGGCAATGCCGGTGGTCTCGTCCTACGACAAGAAACCGATCGACGCCTGGATCGTCACCCCGCCCAACTTCGACCCGTCGAAGAAATATCCGCTGGTCCTGGAGATCCATGGCGGCCCGTTCTCGGCCTATGGCCCGGTGTTCTCCACCGACGACCAGCAGTATGCCGCGGCCGGCTATGTGGTGGTCTACGCCAACCCGCGCGGTTCGACGTCCTACGGCGAAGCCTTCGCCAATGAGATCGACCGCAACTATCCCAGCCACGACTACGACGACCTGATGAGCGCGGTGGACACCGCCATCGCCAAGGGCTTCGTCGATCCCAACCGCCTCTATGTCACCGGCGGCTCCGGCGGCGGCTGCCTGACCGCCTGGATCGTCGGCAAGACCAACCGCTTCAAGGCCGCGGCCACCCAGAAGCCGGTGATCAACTGGACCAGCGAGGTGCTGACCACCGACGGCTACACCTTCATGGGCGCCTACTGGTTCGGCAAGATGCCGTGGGAGGACCCGCAGGGCTACTGGGCCCGCTCGCCGCTGTCGCTGGTCGGCAATGTGACGACGCCCACGCTGGTCGTGGTCGGAGAAGAGGATCACCGCACCCCGCCGTCGGAGGCCGAGCAGTATTTCGCAGCGCTACAGATCCGCGGCGTACCGACCGCGCTGGTCCGCGTGCCCGGCGCCTCGCATCACGGCCTGGCCGAGCGGCCCAGCCAATCGGTCGGCAAGGCGCGCGCCATCCTGGCCTGGTTCGACCGGTACAGGTGACGCGCGGCCTCCTCCTGGCCGACGTCGACGCCCGCTCGGCCTTCACGCGAACCCGGACCAACCCATGAGCAACGCCGCCGCAGACACGCCCTCCCAGCTGATCGATGCGCGGATCAAGGCGCTGGGCGATTGGCGGGGCGAGACGCTGGCCCGCGCCCGCAAGCTCGTCCGACAGGCCGTCCCCGAGGCCGTCGAGGAATGGAAGTGGCGCGGCGTTCCGGTCTGGTCGCACGACGGGATCATCTGCACCGGCGAGACCTACAAGGCCGTCGTCAAGCTGACCTTCGCTCGGGGCGCGGCGCTGGCAGACCCCTCCAGCCTGTTCAACTCCAGCCTGGACGGCAATGTCCGCCGCGCCATCGACTTCCGCGAGGGCGAGACGATCGATGAGCAGGCGTTGATCGCGCTCTTCCGCGCCGCCGCGGCGCTCAACACCTCGACGCGCGCCGCCAAGGCCAGGCCCAAGCGCGCCTGAGGTTAGGCCACTTCGGCCTGGGCGCCGCCGCCGGGCTTGGCCTGTTGCGGCACCGCGGCGCGGGTGAGCACGTCGAACAGCTCGCTGGCCTGAATGGGTTTGGCTACGTGGCCGTCCATGCCGGCGGCAATGTATTGCTCGACTTGGTGGCTCATGGCGTTGGCGGTCAGCGCGATGATCGGGGTGCGTGGGCGGCCGGTGTCGGCCTCGCGGTTGCGGATCGCCGCCGTCGCCGTCAGCCCGTCCATCACCGGCATCTGCACGTCCATCAGGATCACGTCCCAGTCTTCGGTCTCCCAGGCCTCGACCGCGAGCTGGCCGTTGTCGACCACCACCGGATCGACGCCCATCTGGTGCAGCAGGGTCTTCAGGACCAGCTGGTTGACCGCGTTGTCCTCGGCGGCCAGCACGCGCAGTGCGATATCGGCGCGCTCGGTGGGGACGCCGGTGACTGCGGCGACCGGGCGCTCCTCGCCCGCCCATAACATGGGCAGGCGCACGATGAACCTGGAGCCGAGCCCCAGGTCGCTCTCGACGCTGATCTCACCGTCCATCAGGTGGGCGAGCTCGCGGCAGATGGCCAGGCCCAGGCCCGTGCCGCCGAACCTGCGCGTCGTGGAGCTGTCCAGCTGGTCGAACTTGGCGAATAGCTTGCTCAGGTTTTCCGGGGCGATGCCGACGCCGGTGTCAGACACCGAAATCTCCAGTCCGGTCTCGCCGCGCCGCGCGACGACACGGATCTCGCCCTGCTCGGTGAACTTGAGCGCGTTGGAGATCAGGTTGTAGAGGATCTGGCGCAGGCGCGTCGGGTCGCCGATGTAGCGGCCGCGAGCCTGCTCGATGTCGAGGGCGAAGGAGAGCCCCTTCTTGTTGGCCAGCGCCGTGAACGCCGAATAGGCGCCGCGCGCCACCTCAGCCAGCTCGAACTCCAGCTGTTCCAGCTCCAGCTTGCCGGCCTCGATCTTCGACAGGTCCAGCACGTCGTTGAGGATCGCCAGCAGGGCCTCGCCGGAGCGGTGGATCACCGATAGCCGGTCGCGCTGCTTGTCGGTGAGCTCGTCGCCGGCCATGGCCTGGGCCATGCCCAGCACCCCGTTCAGCGGTGTGCGGATCTCGTGGCTCATGGTCGCCAGGAAGGTCGACTTCGCCGCGTTGGCGGCCTCGGCGGCGACCTCTCCATCGCGGGCCCGGCCGCGCGCCTGGCGCAGCGCCGAGCGCGACCGGTCGAGCAGCCGGCGCGACAGGAAGAAGAAGTTGGTCATGCTGACCCCGGCGGCCACGCAGGTGAGGATCGCCCCCAGCTTCCAGCCCGCGCGGCTGGCCAGGTCATAGGCGATATAGAGGAAGGTCCCGACGTAGGGAGCCAGCAGCATCCGGAACCGGGTCAGGTCGGCATAGTACTGCAGCAGCACATAGGCCGCGCCGACGAAGGCGGCGATCACCGCGAACACCTGGGCCAGGTCGTCGCCGGTCCGCCAGATCGCCACCAGAATGCCGGCCTGCAGGATCGTCGAGAGGGCGTTGTTGAAGCTGATCAGGCGGTTCAGGCGCGCCAGGTCCTGCGGCGAGTGAGGCTTTTCGAACTCACCGACGAAGCGGATGCCGGCGGCCAGGCCCAGCCAGATCGCGACCAGCCAGGTCATGGTCCAGAACAGCCCGATGCTTTGCACGGCGACGGCGGCGACCGCCGTGGAGGCGACCATCCGCGGCCAGACGTTGCGGGCCGAGGCGCCATAGAGGCGCATGCCCTGGGTCAGCTTCTGGCTGGCTTCAGGCGCGCCGGACGTCATGCTGTCGGCAGCGTTGCTCAACAGCTCCTCCCCCTATCGTTGATGACATTGTTCTCTAAAGCGAGTTAACCACACGTCACCACACAGGAAATCAGTCTGCGGACGTTCAAATACCCGGTATGCTCAGGCCCATCGTCATCTCAGCTTGGAACGGCGATGGCAGCGGCGCGGAGTATGCTGTGCCCCCTCTCCGGCCCTTCGGGCCACCTCCCCCTCAGTGGGACTCCGCCTTGGGGGGAGGATTTCTTCGCCCGATTACTTACACCACTCCATAGGCCAGCATCGCGTCCGCCACCTTCTTGAAGCCGGCGATGTTGGCGCCGCGGACGTAGTCGATGGTCGTGGAGCCGGGCCGGCCGCCGTATTCGACGCAGCGCTCATGGATGCCGGCCATGATGTCCAGCAGGTGCTGCTGCAGGTCGGCTTCCTTCCAGGAGATGCGCGCCGAGTTCTGGCTCATCTCCAGGCCCGAGACCGCCACGCCGCCGGCATTGGCCGCCTTGCCCGGCGCATAGAGGATCTGCGCCTGTTTGAAGACGTGCACGCCGTCGAGGTCGGTCGGCATGTTGGCGCCCTCGGAGACCGCCATCACGCCATTGGCCACCAGGATCTTGGCCTCGGAGCCGTTGAGCTCGTTCTGCGTCGCGCAGGGCAGCGCCACGTCGCAGGCCACGCCCCAGGGCCGCGCGCCGTCGCCGTGGAATTCCGAGCCCTTGAATTCCCTGGCGTACTCAGAGATCCGCCCGCGCCGCTTGTTTTTCAGCTCCTTGATCCAGTCGATCTTGGTCTGGTCGATGCCGGCCGGGTCGTAGATGAAGCCCTCGGAGTCCGACAGCGTCAGCACCTTGCCGCCGAGCTGTACGGCCTTTTCCGCCGCATGGGTGGCGACGTTGCCGGAGCCGGAGACCACGATGGTCTTGCCGTCGACGCTGTCGCCGACATTCTTCAGCATGTTCTGCAGGAAGTAGACGCAGCCGTAGCCGGTGGCCTCAGTGCGGATCAGGCTGCCGCCGTACTCCAGCCCCTTTCCGGTGAGCACGCCGGTGAACTCGTTAGTGATCCGCTTGTACTGGCCGAACATGTAGCCGATCTCGCGACCGCCCACGCCGATGTCGCCGGCCGGCACGTCGGTGTCGGCGCCGATGTGACGGTAGAGCTCGGTCATGAACGACTGGCAGAAGCGCATCACCTCGTGGTCGGACTTACCCTTCGGATTGAAGTTCGAGCCGCCCTTGCCGCCGCCCATCGGCAGGCCGGTCAGCGCGTTCTTGAAGGTCTGTTCGAAGGCCAGGAACTTCAGCACGCTCTCGGTCACCGAGGGGTGGAAGCGGATGCCGCCCTTGTAGGGCCCGATGGCGTTGTTGTTCTGCACCCGCCAGCCGCGCTGCACGCGGATGTTGCCGCGGTCGTCCTCCCAACAGACCCGGAAGCTCATCACCCGGTCCGGCTCGGCGATCCGCCGCAGGATCTGGTACTCGTGGTAGGGCGCCTTGTCGGCGATGAAGTCGAAGATGTCCTCGGCCACCTCGCGGACCGCCTGGACGAACTCCGGCTGCCCCGAATTGCGCTTCTCGACCCCGGCGATGAACCGCTCGAGATCGACGTGATCGCTGGTCGCCATGGTGTTCCCCCCGGTCGTTTCCTCCGCCTTTAGATAACCGCGAAATCTTACAAACCTTAACCACAGCAGGGCGCTTCACCGCGCCCACGCCCGCCTCGGGGGCGAAGCCCCTTCACAAAGCGCTGCAAATGGACCCAACTCCCGCAACGATGGGCTGCGACGACGGGCTGGGGAGCTCTCCCAAATGACCAAGGCCTCCGACGTGTTCATCGCCTGTCTTGAGGAAGAGGGTGTCGAATATATCTTCGGCGTGCCGGGGGAGGAGAACCTCGATGTGCTCGACAGCCTGTCGCGCTCCAGGAAGATCAAGCTGATCCTCACCCGCCACGAGCAGGCCGCCGGCTTCATGGCCGCCACCTACGGCCGCCACACCGGCAAGGCCGGGGTGTGCATCGCCACCCTCGGTCCCGGCGCCACCAACCTGGTGACCGCGGCGGCCTACGCCCAGCTGGGCGGCATGCCGATGATGATGATCACCGGCCAGAAGCCGATCAAGAGCTCCAAACAGGGCCGCTTCCAGATCCTCGACGTGGTGGCGATGATGGGGCCGCTGACCAAGTTCACCCACCAGCTGGCCTCGGCCGACAACATCCCCAGCCGCGTCCGCGAGGCCTTCCGCCTGGCCCAGGAGGAAAAGCCCGGCGCCGTGCACATCGAGGTCCCCGAGGACATCGCCCACGAGCAAACCGACGCCAAGCCGCTGAAGCGGAGCAATGCGCGCCGCCCGGTCGCCGACGACAAGTCGATCCGCGCGGCGGTCAGCCGGATCGAAAAGGCCAGGTCGCCGCTGCTGGTCATCGGCGCCGGCGCCAACCGGACCATGACCGGACGCATGCTGGCCGAGTTTGTCGCCAAGACCGACATCCCCTTCGTCACCACCCAGCTCGGCAAGGGCGTGATTGACGAGCTGAACCCCAAGTTCCTCGGCTGCGCGGCGCTGTCGTCCGGCGACTTCGTCCACCGCGCCATCGGCTCGGCCGATCTGATCGTCAACATCGGCCACGACGTGATCGAAAAGCCGCCGTTCTTCATGCAGGCCGGCGGCGCCGAGGTGATCCACGTCTCCTTCCGCTCGGCCGAGGTCGATCCGGTCTACTTCCCGCAATACGAAGTCATCGGCGATATCGGCAACGCCATCTGGCAGATGAAGGAAACCATCGCCGTCCAGTCCCGCTGGGACTTCGCCACCATGATGAAGGCTCGCGCCGCCGAGGTGGCCCACACCGCCGCCGCCGCCCACGACCAGCGCTACCCGATCTATCCGCAACACCTGGTCGCCCAGATCCGTGAAGTCATGCCGGCCGACGGCATCATCTGCCTGGACAACGGGGTCTATAAGATCTGGTTCGCGCGCAACTATCCCGCCCGCCAGGCCAACACCGTCCTGCTGGACAATGCGCTGGCCACCATGGGCGCGGGCCTGCCGTCCGCCATGGCATCGGCCATGGTCTATCCGGATCGCAAGGTGATGGCGATCTGCGGCGACGGCGGCTTCATGATGAACAGCCAGGAGCTGGAAACCGCCGTCCGCCTGAAGCTCAACATCACCGTGCTGATCCTCAACGACAACTCCTACGGCATGATCCGCTGGAAACAGGCCAACATGGGCTTTGCGGACTGGGGCCTGACCTACGGCAACCCGGACTTCGTGAAATATGCCGAGAGCTACGGCGCCAAGGGCTATCGGTGCGACAACGCCAAGGGCCTGCCGGCGCTCATCCGCCAGTGCCTGGACGCGCCCGGCGTCAACCTGATCGAGGTCCCGGTGGACTATTCGGACAACGATCCAATCCTCAACAAGCAAATCAAGGAGCTGAGCGCGGCGGTCTGACGACCCGGCGCGCGCGAACCCATGGCCGGCCTCAAAGATTCCTATCCGCTCTACCTGGCCAACGAGGCCTTCAGTCCGAACCAGGACCTGGAGGTCACCGACAAATATTCCGGCGAGGTGGCGACCCGGGTGGCCCAGGCCGACGCGGCCACCATCGACCAGGCGATCGCCGCCTGCGTCGTCGCCGCCGAGCCGATGGCTGAGATGGCGGCCTATGAACGCCAGGCGGTGCTGGCCCACTGCGTCACCCGCTTCACCGAACGCTATGACGAGCTCGCGCTGACGCTCTGCATCGAAGCCGGCAAGCCGATCCGGGACGCCAGGGGCGAGGTCACCCGGCTGATCGACACCTTCCGCATCGCCGCCGAGGAAAGCGTCCGCATCACCGGCGAGGTGCAGCCCCTGGACATCTCGCCCCGCGCCAAGGGCTACCAGGGCATGTGGAAGCGCGTGCCGATCGGCCCCTGCAGCTTCATCAGCCCGTTCAACTTCCCGCTCAACCTGGCGGCCCACAAGATTGCGCCTGCGCTCGCTGTCGGCTGCCCCTTCGTGATGAAGCCCGCCAGCCGCACGCCGCTCGGCGCGATCATCATCGGCGAGGTGCTGGCCGAGACGAAACTCCCCAAGGGCGCTTTCTCGATCCTGCCGGCCCACCGCGAGGGCGCCGACCTGTTCACCACCGACGAGCGGCTGAAACTGCTCTCCTTCACCGGCTCACCCGAGGTCGGCTGGGACCTGAAGGCCCGCGCCGGCAAGAAGAAGGTGGTGCTCGAACTGGGCGGCAACGCCGCGGTGATCGTCGACGAGGGGCTCAGCGCCAGCGACCTCGACGACGCGGTCGAGCGGATCATCTTCGGCGCCTTCTACCAGTCCGGCCAGTCCTGCATCGGCGTCCAGCGGATCATCATCCACACGAGCCTCTACGACCAACTCCGCGAGCGCCTGGTGGCCAAGACCAAGGCCCTGGTCATGGGCGACCCCAAGGACGAGGCGACCTTCATCGGCCCGATGATCGACGAGAAGGAGGCCAAGCGCCTGGCCGGTTGGATCGAGGCCGCGGTGGCCGATGGGGCCAGGCTGCTCTGCGGCGGCGGCCGCCAGGGCGCCATGCTGGAGGCCGCCCTGGTCGAGGCGGTCAGTCACAAGGCCAAGCTCTACGCCGAGGAGGCCTTCGGCCCGGTGGCCATCCTCTCCCGCTTCGACGACTTCGAAGCCGCGCTCGCCGAGGTCAACGACAGCCGCTTCGGCCTGCAGGCCGGCGTCTTCACCCGCGACCTGTTCAAGATGTTCCGCGCCTGGGATCGGCTCGAGGTCGGCGGCGTGGTCATCGGCGACGTGCCCAGCTACCGGGTCGACAACATGCCCTATGGCGGCGTGAAGGACTCCGGCCTGGGTCGCGAGGGCGTGCGCTTCGCCATGGAAGACATGACGGAAATCCGCAACCTGGTCATCCGCCGCAGATAAGCACGCGCACCTTTCTCAAGGGGACAAGTTGGTCTGGGGACGAGCGCCCGCCTGGGAATCAGGAATGCGGATTCGTCTCAGTTCTGCGCCGCCGCCGTCAGGTCCATGCGAGCCTTCAGCGGATCCGGCGTCGCCTTGGCCAGCCCGTCGCGGTCGAACAGCAACAGCTCGTCCTTGGCGGCGGTATAGCGCGGCCAGGCCGGCAGGCCCGGGCCATTCGGATCGCCGGTCTTGGCGAAGTTCAGCCAGTAGGCGTTGATGGTCTTCGCCACCGCCTTGTCGCCGGCGCTGGCCTCGCCGCTGTGCGTGGGCGAGACCATGGCGATGTAGCCCGCGCCATAGGTGTCGAAGACGTAGGGGATCTCCGAGGCGTGCGGCGCGCCGTTGCGCCACATGGGCTTGAAGACATCGCCCACATAGTCGAAGCGGAACTCGTAGGCCGGCAGGCCCTCGGCGGCGAAGGCCGCGGCGGCGAACCGCGCCGGCTCCAGCATCGTCTGGTCCATGCCGACCTTGGCGCGGATCACCGGCAGGCCGCCGGTCCCGGTGGGATCGTAGGCGGCGAGCGCGGCCGCCTTCCGGTCCTTGAACGGCGCCATCAGCGCGTCCAGCGTCGGGGCGAAATTCAGGCCCAGGTCCGCGCCGTTGGCGCCGGTGATCAGCGCCACCCTGCCCTGGCGATGGGCTTTGTAGGCGGCGGCCGGGCTCTCGACGATCAGCCTGCCGTCGGTGATCGGCCCGGAATAGGTGACCGGATTGAGCGCCATGAAGGTGCGCATGGAAAGGCCGCCGGTGACCTTGTCGGCCGGCAGCGCGCGCAGTTTGGCCAGCGCGGCGGCGTCGCCGCCCGCGATGCCCTGCGACTTGGCGAAGGCCACGCCGATCGCCTCGGCCGCGGGCAATCCAGGCGCGGCGCCCAGCTGGTCGCGGCCGCCGCCGGATTCGACGATGGCCCGCTGGAACAGTCCCTTGCCGAGCGGCGAGGCCAGCAGGGTGTGCACCGAGAAGCCGCCCGCGGACTCGCCGAACAGGGTGACCTGCTTGGGATCGCCGCCGAACGCAGCGATGTTGCGCTGGACCCATTTCAGCGCCGCGATCTGATCCATGTAGGCGTAGTTGCCCTTCAGCTCGCCGGGGTGCTCGGCGCTCAGCCCCGGGAAGGCGAAGAAGCCGAAGCGGCCCAGCCGGTAGTTGAGGCTGACGAACACCACGCCGCGGCGTGCGAACTGGTCGCCCTGATAGATCGCCGGCTGGGTGCCGCCGTTGACCAGGCCGCCGCCGTAGATCCAGACCATCACCGGCAGCTTGCTTTTAGACGCCTCAGCCGGCCGCCAGACATTGAGGAACAGACAGTCCTCGCTGAGCTCGGTGCCCAGGCCGGGATCGCCCGGGATCGGGCCCTGCAGGCAGTCCTTGCCGATGTCCCTGGCCGGCCGCACGCCGGTCCAGGCCTTGGCCTTCTGCGGCGGCCGCCAGCGCAGCTCGCCCACCGGCGCAGCGGCGAAGGGGATGCCTTTGAAGGCGATCACGCCGTCGCTCCGCGCCCCCGCCAACTGCCCGGTCTCGACCTTGACCGTTGTCGGCGCCTGGGCCGCCCCGGCGCCCGTGGCGAGCGAGACGGCGCCCGTCAGACTGAGCACCATCAGCAGTAGCTTCGGCCTGAACATGCTGGACCTCCCCGATCTCGTTGCGGGCAACATGCACCAACGCGCGGCGGCCATCCAGGTGGCCTGGCAGGCCCACTTGGCGCCCCGCTTGCGCGGGGCTGAGCGGAGGCGTGCTTGCCCTACTGCGCCGCCGCCATCCACGCCGTCAGGTCCGGCTCGTCGGTCACCCGGTAGGGCCGTCGAAGGCGTCGATGAAGAAGTGGTCCATCTCCTCGCGGTGGAGGGGCCGCGCCCAGGGCTCAGGCTGCAAAACCGAGGCCCGCGAGCCGCTCGACGCCGACGTCGCCAAGCCGGCTCCTGACCCCAACTTCGGACAGGTCTTCGCCGCAGATCAAGACCATCGAGGGTTGCGTCGCGCCTCAGGGGGCCGCGGGCATCGGATAGTGATCGGTGAACGGGCCGAGCTTGCAGCTGTAGCCTTCGGGCGGCGGCGTCAAATGGAAGTCTTTCGGCGTCGAGCCCTTCGGATAGGACGCGAGCGTCGTCAGGGCCCAGAGGTTGAAGGCCTGGGTGTTCACCTGCGGCCACATGTGCCCGTGGATCGCCGAGCAGGCCAGATGGACCACGTTCTTCATGCTGGAGAAGTAGTTGGACCCCGCCTGGGTGGTCGGCCGGTAGTCCGAACAGAGCCCGATCGGCGGGCCGCAATTCCACATATCCTTCTCCCCGCCCCAGACGGAGATCACGATCATCGGTCCGAGCGTGCTGTGCAGCGGATAGGGCCCGACCCGGCCCTGGTGGATCTTGGTCGGCGCGTCGATCACCGCCTTGCGCGCGTCCTCGAAGGAGAGCGCCGTCCCGTCGTCCTTGCTCACATACCATTCGCCGGAAATCGGCATGCCGCCGGCCCAGAAGTCCGAGGCGAAGGTGAGCGAACGGTTGGTCAGGGTGCCACCCGAGGAGATGCCGCCGACATAGAGCCTGCGGCTGTCCAGCGGCCACTTGGTCCCGACGCACTTGACCGCCGCCTCCAGGAAGCTGACGTCCGGGCCAGCGTCGTTCTTCCAGACCTCGCCGGCCGGGCCGCCGGCGCGGCCCTCGCGCCAGGGCATCCAGTTCCAGCCGTCCTTGCCCGGGCCGTTGCAGGCCTGGCTGTAATCAGCCGGATCCTGCTTCGAACAGTTGCGGACAGCGCCAACGACCATGAAGCCCCTCTGCGCCATCAGGGCGTTGGCGCCGCTTCGCGGCGCCGTCAGGTTGGCGTTGGTGGATTCCACGGTTCCGGTCAGCGGAACCCAGACCGGCGCCGGCGCCTTCACGCCGACCGGCGGGAAGACGATGAAGGCCCGCTTCTCGCCCTTGTGCGGGAAATCAAGGTTGAGCCCCGCGTTCACCTGATAGCCGTCCGGGCACTCGTACTTGATGGACGCGGCCGTCGCTGGCTTGGCCAACGACGTCGCCGCCGGCGCGATCGCCGCGAACAGCAGGGTCAGTATGGGCAGAGAAAGCCGGCGGAGCATGGGTCGAATCCTAAGCGCCACATCAACCAACCCCAAACTCAAATTCTTCTGATCCACCCCTTTAGCTGGGCGATACTGCACATTCCGAGTGCTCGAAATCCGGTCCCAATGCGGCGCGCTTAGGACGGATCCAGGCCCACGAGGAAGGGCTTCAGATAGTCGTCGGTCACCGTCTCGGCGATGACGTCCGGCGCCCAGAAATGCAGCTCGGCGGCGGCGTTGACCGCGGCGGTGATCATCTGGGCGGCGATGGCCGCGTCCACCGGGCGGATGGAGCCGTCGGCCATGCCGTCGCAGACGATGGACGAGAACCTGAGCGTGATCCGGTTGAGCTTCTCGATCAGGTCCAGGCGGATGGGCTCGGGCACGGTGGTCAGGGCCGAGGTCCGCAGCAGCGGCGCATCGCCCCTCATCTGGTGCGCGACCAGCGCCGAGGTGATCGCCGTCAGGGTCTGCAGGCCCGAACCCCCAGCGGCCTCGGCCTCGCGGATCGCACGCCAGGTGATGTCGAAGGTGCGCTGGAAGCAGGCGACGACCAGGTCATCCTTCTTCTGGTTGTAGTGATAGAAGGCGCCCTTCGAGACGCTGAGCTTGGCCGAGATCCGCTCGACCGAGGCGCCGTGGTAGCCCTCGTCGTTGATCAGCTGTGTCGCCGCCTTCAGGAACAGCTCGGAGGCGGGCGTCGTATCCGGATCGCCGTCACGGACGATGACCGTCGCACCGCGCGCCGGCCACGCCTGGCCCTCGGCCGCCATGCCGTCCAGCAGCACGCTAACGACCCGCTCGGCGGCGCGCCCGTAATCTTGCGGCTCCCATTGCTCGAGCCAGGCGATGATCCAGAACATCTGCGACAACAGCAGATGGGCGCGCGCATTGCGGTCAGTCCGCGAAAGGGCCGCGGACCCCGGCACGAGCTGCCGCGCGCGCCGGAACATCGCCACATACGCCTCGTTCACCGCGGGCATGTTGAGTGCGCGGACATCGTTGAACACAACGATCGGATCGGCGCGACCCGCCGCGATCTCCCCACGGAATTCGAAATAGCCGCGGACGAAGGCCGCCAAACGCTGGCGCTCGGTGGGCTCGTGCGCACTGGCCGCGATCAGGGCGTCGTAGCGCTCGATCGCCTTGAGGAAGGCGGCGGCGGCCAGCTCTTCCTTGTTCCTGAAGTAGTAGATCACCCCGGTCGGCACGAGGTTCAGGCGCGCGGTCACCTCGCCCAGCGTCATCCCGCGCACGCCGCGCCGATTCACCGCCTCGACGGCGGCCAGGACGATGGCGCTCCGCCGCGCCTCAAAGCGTTTGGTAGGTGCGCGCGCGGCGCCCTTCACCGGCGGCGTCTTGGTCTCCGACATGGGATTGTCTTAGCCGCATTCGCCCTCCGCCGCCACGCGCAGTTGACGGAGCTTTCCGGCGAGTTTGTAGCCTATCGGGGTTCGCCGGCGCTCCTCTGTCGAGCCGGGCTGGAAATTATTTGAGTTGTCGGTCGGCGAGCGTGTGGCCAATTATCGGCCGGCCTCGGGGCCCTCCCGCGGTGAGTGGGCGGGCCTCATGCTGATGCTTGATCCCCGCGTGCCGGGCTTCGCACCCACGATCCCGCTCGCGGCCTTCAGGCGGTACATGCCGTTCGCCTGGCCCCGCGTCGCGCCATCGCCAGAAGCGGCGAGGCGATCGTCAGCCGGTCAGCGCCGGGACGAGTTCGGCGACCGTTTCGATCACCAGGTCCGCGCCGGCGCTTCGCAGCCGATCCGCCACCTCGGACAGGCGCTTGGCGCGCTCCGCCGGATCCAGGGCCGCAAGCGCGGTTTGCGACAGGCCCGCACCGTTGCCGGACGCCGATACCCCCACGGTGAAGCAGCCGGCGGCCCGCCCTTCGGCGATCCCGGCCTCGGCGTCGTCCACCTTGATCACCCGCGACAACGGCCAGACCCCGAGCTCGGCGCAGGCCTTGTAGATCATCAGCGGCGAGGGCCGCCCCTGCGGCGTCTCGCCGGCGCAGACCAGATGGTCCGGCGCATAGCCTTGATCGGCCGCGCGCACCAGAACGGGGGCCATCATCTCGCGCGTATAGCCGGTTGACGAGGCGA
Source organism: Alphaproteobacteria bacterium (assembly GCA_025350685.1). GTDB lineage: Bacteria > Pseudomonadota > Alphaproteobacteria > Caulobacterales > Caulobacteraceae > Phenylobacterium. Next base: position 39,766 of record JANXXK010000115.1, read on the forward strand.
CCTTCAGGCCCGCGGCTCGCAGCCTCGCCGCGGTATCTGCCGCGCCGGGGATCAGCTCGGACGCGTGGGCGGCTGCGTCACGCATCAAGGGGCCAAGGTCATCCATCAGGGCAGCGACGTCAGCCTCCCCAGGCGCGGCGCCCTGGGCCTCCGTCCAGGCCTGGGCCACATCCTTCAGCGCCAAGAGCGCGCGGACGTGATCGGCCTTGGCCTTGCCCATGTCGGCGCGGACGGCCGCCTCGTCCAGCTGCACGCCGCGACGCGCGAACGCCTCGGTCAAGGCCAGGACCGGCGCGCGGCAGCCGAAGTCGACCATGGTGCCGGCCCAGTCGAAGATCACCAGATCGAAGGCCTTCAGACCGTCTTTCGTCACGACACGAGCTCCCCAAACAGTTCCGCCACCACATCTTCGCCGAGCGCGAAGCCGATGGAGGCCCCCGCGCCGGTGGTCACCATGGCCAGCCGCACGCCGGGCAATGGCGCCTCCAGCAGCACCGTTCGATCGCCGGCCGAGGCGTAGGTGCCGGTCCACCGCTCCAGCACCGGCGGCGGCGGACGGCCGAACACCGCCGCGAATTCATCGAGGATCAAGCGGTCGACGGCCTCGCGTCCGAACGGATCCGGCGTCGGCGAATAGTGGTGGCTGTCGCCAACCACCAGGCTGCCGTCGGCGCTCTGGACGACGATCAGGTGGACGCCGTGCTCTAACTGGGCGGCCTGCTCACGGGCCAGCCGGGCGCGCAGATCCTGCGCCTGCGGCAGGGCCGCGTAACCGGCGTAGCGCACCAGGCCGAGATCGGACATCACCCCGGCCGAAAGCCGGAAGCCGGGGTCGGCGAGCCTCAGCATCTGCAGCTTGCAGCGTGTCACCTCGGCGGCGGCGATCGGCTCCGGAAACAGGGTGGCGAGATCATCGCCCGGGCAAACGGCGATGGCGTCCGCCTCGATCGCACCGCGCGCGGTGATCACCTTCGAGGTTTCCACCCCCAGGACCGCTGCGCCCCAGCGGAACGTCACCCCGTGCCGTGCCGCCAGCCAGGCCGCCAGCCGCGGGATCGCCTCGCGGGATTCCACGCGCAGTTCGTGAGGGCTCCAGAGCGCCGCCAGGAGGCCCGCCGTCGCCAGCTCTGGCTGGCTGCGCCGAACGTCTTCCGCGTCCAGCAGCCGGCAGCCCTCGGCCATCTCGGTCTCCAGGAAGGCCTCGAGCACCTCCACTGCCTCCGGCCGCCGCGCGGTCATCATCAGGCCCCGGTGCAGGATCGTCAGACCAGCCTCGGCCGCTACCTCCGCCCACACTTCGCGCGTGCGCAGGGCGCGCCGCCACATCTCGCCTCGCGCCTGGCCGGTGACGGTGATGAAACCGAAATTGCGCACCGAGGCGCCGTTGACCTGGGCGTCGCGGTCGATGACCACGACCCGCTTGCCGCGCCTCGCCGCCGCGAGCGCGCAGGCGAGGCCAAGGATGCCGGCGCCGACAACGGCGAGATCGAAGCGGTCGGCGGGCATGGCGCTCCAGCGGTCGAGGTTGATTGGACAACAGACCATAGCCGAGTGA
>JANXXK010000124.1 GCA_025350685.1 Alphaproteobacteria bacterium
CCTACACCTTGCGTCTGGTTTCGGAGATCACCGAATCCAACGGGTCATCCTCGATGGCCTCGGTGTGCGGCTCGTCGCTCGCGCTGATGGACGCGGGTGTGCCCTTGAAGAAGCCGGTGAGCGGCATCGCCATGGGCCTGATCCTCGAAAAGGACGGCTTCGCGGTCCTGTCGGACATCCTGGGTGACGAAGACCACCTGGGCGACATGGACTTCAAGGTCGCCGGCACCGAGGACGGCATCACGTCCCTGCAGATGGACATCAAGATCGCCGGCATCACCGAAGAGATCATGAGGCAGGCCCTGGAGCAGGCGAAGGGTGGGCGCAAGCACATCCTCGGCGAAATGGCCAAGGCCATGGAGGCCCCGCGCCACGAGCTCGGCGAATACGCTCCGAAGATCGAGACCATCAAGATCCCGGTGGACAAGATCCGCGAAGTGATCGGCTCGGGCGGCAAGGTGATCCGCGAGATCACCGCCGAGACCGGCGCCAAGATCGACATCGGCGAGGACGGCACGATCAAGATCGCGGCCGCCGAGCAGTCGAAGATCGACGCCGCCAAGGAGTGGATCAAGTCGATCGCTTCGGAGCCCGAACTGAACGCCATCTACACCGGCAAGGTCGTCAAGATCGTCGATTTCGGCGCCTTCGTGAACTTCTTCGGCGCCAAGGATGGCCTAGTTCACGTCAGCCAGATCGCCAACGAGCGCGTCAACAAGGTCTCCGACGTGCTGACCGAGGGCCAGTCGGTGAAGGTCAAGCTTCTGGGCTTCGATGACCGTGGCAAGACCCGCCTGTCGATGAAGGTCGTCGACCAGGAAACCGGCGAGGATCTCTCGGCCAAGCAGGCGGAAGCCGCAGACGCCTGAGCGTCGGCTACGCTTCCCTGAAATAGCGAGGGCGGCCGCAGCGATGCGGCCGCCCTTTTCGTGTCTTCCTCCGGCGAGGCGCCCGAGGTCAGGACTCGGAGATTTCTTCCAGCGTCTGACCGACTGCCTTGGCTCCAAACTCCATCGCGACGTCGCCCAGCGACAGGATACCGACGAGCGCGCCGGAAGCGCTGTTAACGACAAGCCGTCGGATCTGATGCGAACCCATCTGGGCGGCGGCGTCGGCGACGGTGTCGTCTTCGCTGCAGGCTTGGACATCGCTGCTCATGATCGTCGATGCGGCCGTGGTCAGATCGCCGCCGTCGGCGACCACGCGGACGACAATGTCGCGGTCGGTCACCAGACCCACAACCTTTCCGTCCTCGACGACGGGCACGACCCCGCTGTCGATCCGGGCCATCGTGCGCGCGATGTCCTTGACCGACGTCTTTGGCGTGGCGGTTGCGACCTGCGCGGTCATGACGTCTCTGACTTTCACGGTCGTCTCCTTTGTTGATGAGACGAGGTGAACCCTCCGGACATCACTACGTTCCGACGGTGGCCGTCAGCGCGCCTTGCGGGCCGCGTAGCGGGCGTCGCGCTTGGCTTGCGCTTCGGCTTTGGTGAGCTGCTTGCGCTCCTTGCGCAGCCCCCGCTTCTCGGCCAGGGCGGCCTCTTCGGCGGCGACGACGCCGGCCTGGATCTCCGCATGGGCATCGACGGCGGCGATGCGGGCGGCTTCTTTATCGTCAGCGCGCGCCTGGCGCACGGCCTTTAGCTCAGCCTCCTTCACCGCCGCGCGGCTGGCGCCCGGGGGTGCGGTGACGGCCGCCTTAGGCTTAAGTTTCGCCAGCAATGCAGCTTTCGCCTCGGCCGCGGCGGCCAGACGGTCGGTCAGACCGGAGCCCTTGAGATCGCGCTTCGACATCGGCAGGGCATTCCTCGGGGTCGCAATTGCGCGGCGTCCTCAGCGTACAGCATTCGCCTGCTGAAAACCGGAAAGCCTTTGCTCAGCCGCGGAGCTTCCTCAGCAGCAGGTCGGTGTCGCGGGCGATCTGCGGATCCTCGGCCTTGAGGCTTTCGATCCGGCGCACGGCGTGCAGCACCGTGGTGTGGTCGCGCCCGCCGAAGCGGCGGCCGATGTCAGGCAGGGAGCGGGTGGTGATCTGTTTGGCCAGCCACATGGCCACCTGCCGCGGACGCGCCACCGCGCGCGCCCGGCGCTCGGAAATCAGGTCTGCCTGGGTGAGGCCATAGTGCTCGGACACGGTCTTCTGGATCTGATCCACCGTCACCTTGCGCTCTGTGCACGACAGGTGCGGGCGCAGGATGGCCTGGGCTTCGTCCAGGCTCAGTCGAACCAGATCCCCCCCGACCCTGGCCACCAGGGTATTCAGCGCGCCTTCCAGCTCGCGGACGCTGTCGGTGAACCGGTCGGCCAGGAACTGCATCACCTCGGGCTTGGCGGACGGCAGGAACTTGCCCTGCTGGGCCAGCGTCTGCAGCTTGCGCTCCAGGATGCCCAGGCGCAGGGCCCGGTCGGCCGGCTCGATGCCGCAGACCAGCCCGGCCTGCAGGTGCGAACGCAGGCGCGGCTCCATATCCGACAGCTCATTGGGCGAGCGGTCGGCGGTCATCACCACGCGGCGGCCGTCTTCCACCAGGGCGATCAGGGTGTGGAACAGTTCCTCCTGCGTCGAAGTCTTGCCGGCGACGAACTGCACGTCGTCGATCAGCAGCAGGTCGGCGTTGCGAAGTTCATCCTTGAAGGCCGCGGTCTGCTTGTCCTGCAGCGCCTTGACGAAGGTCGAGGTGAACCGCTCGGCGCTCAGATAGACGACCCGCTTGCCCGGCTCGGCGCGCATGGCCTCCCAGGCGAGCGCGTGCAGCAGGTGGGTCTTTCCGAAGCCATAAGGGCCGTGGAACACCACCGGATTGAAATGACCGTCCGACCAGGCGGCCACGCGGCGGGCCACGGCGAAGGCGAACTCGTTAGAGGGTCCGGCGACGAAGCTGTCGAACGAAAAGCGGTCCTGCAGGCCAAGCAGTCGGCCGTGACGGGCGACCGCCGGGACCGGTTCGGCCTCGACTTCGAAGATCGCCGGTGGCGCGGCCTCGCCCGGTCCTTCCGACACCCGTGGCGCGGTCTGCGCCGCCGCCGCCAGACCATCGGAATCGAATTCCATGCGCGACTTCAGGTCGAGGTGGCGACCCAGCGGATCGTTCTGCGCCCACAGCTCGCCAATGCGCCGCCATGCATGCCGGCGGATCCAGTCGCGCGCGACGCCGGTGGCGGCCACCAGGCACACGTCCTTACCGGTTTCGCGCAGCGCCGCCTGACCAAGCCAGGAGCCAAACGTCGCTTCGCCCAGCTCGCGTTTCAGGACCTGACACGTCTTGGTCCACACGATCCCGGCCGGTGCGCTCGCCATTGCTTCCGCCGCCCCCCCGCTCATCATTCTCGAACACCCCCTCCTGCCCACGTCACGGCCCAAGCCCCACGCGACGACTGCATTTTATCTCAACACAAACAAGCTCTTATCCGGCGAGCGCACGCGCTCCGCCGGCGCCCCGTTTTGATCCGGGATCAGTTGCTAGACGCCTGTTGGAAAGGCGACAGTAATCGGGGTCGGTACCCGGTCAACGGTGATTCTTTTTCGGTCCAGCGGATAATTTCGTTGACTCGCGCCGAGCCCTTTTTGCGCCAAGGGAAACGCTCATTTCCGCTCCGTGCGCTGAGAAGTTTCGCCGCACCTGCGAGCAACATGGATTGCTCCGGATACGACGAAAAACGGCGCCTATTCGGGCGCCGTCTGGTTGTTCAATTCCGATGGGAGAGGCGGGGTTTTGAACCCCACCTGACGTCAGCCCCGAAAGCTGACTAGGCCGTCGCCATCTTCTTCAACTGAGCGGCCAGGCGCGAGACCTTCCGCGAACCGGTGTTCTTGTGCACGACACCCTTGGTGACGGCGCGCATCAGCTCCGACTGGGCCTTGACGAAGGCGTCCTTGGCCACAGCCGCGTCGCCGGAGGTCAGCGCCTCATCGAACTTGCGCAGGAAGGTGCGCACGCGCGAACGGCGGGCGGTGTTGACTTCGGTGCGGCGGGCGATCTTGCGGACCGCCTTCTTGGACCCGGGCGTATTGGCCATACGTGAAGAGCTCTCAAACGGACACACCCGGCAAGCCGGGCGGGGAAAATCGGAGGCGCGGATATACGGGACCCAAGGGTCGCGGTCAATGCGACAGAGACACGAATCCGGAGCGGGTCCGGCGAGCTAGGTTCCGGTGAACTTGGCCGGGCGCTTGTCGACGAAGGCCGCCATGCCTTCCTTCTGGTCGTCAAAGGCGAACAGCGAGTGGAACAGCCGCCGCTCCATGGCCACGCCGGTAGAGAGCGTGGTCTCGTAGGCCGCGTTCACCAGCTCCTTGTTCATCATCACCGCCAGCGGCGACTGGCCGGCGATCTTGGCCGCCGCGGCCAGGGCCTCGTCGATCAGCTTGTCGGCCGCCACCATGCGCGAGACCAGGCCGGCCCGCTCGGCTTCGGCGGCGTCCATCATCCGGGCGGTGAGGATCATGTCCATCGCCTTGGACTTGCCGACGAAGCGGGTCAGCCGCTGGGTGCCGCCGATACCCGGCATGACGCCGAGGTTGATCTCCGGCTGGCCGAACTTTGCGGTTTCCGCGGCGATGATGAAGTCGCACAGCATGGCCAGCTCGCAGCCGCCGCCGAGCGCATAGCCGGCCACCGCGGCGATGATCGGCTTGCGGAACTGCTCGATGCGCCGGGCCGCCGGGCCGAAGAAGTCGGTCATGAACATCTGGGCGTAGGACTTGTCCGACATTTCCTTGATGTCGGCGCCGGCGGCGAAGGCGCGCTGGGAGCCGGTGAGCACCAGGCAGCGGACACCCTCGTCGGCCTCGGCCGCGTCGAGCACGCCGCTGAGTTCGCCCAGCAGCTCATTATTCAACGCATTCAGCGCCTCGGGCCGGTTGAGGCGGATCAGGGTGACGGCGTCGTGGCGCTCCACGATCAGGGTCTTCAGTGGCATCTTCAGCTCCAGGCGAACTCGGTTCCCGCGCCTTAAGGCCCCGTGACCGAATAGCCAAGGGCGCGCAGCTTGGCCGGCACCCCGTCAGGGCCGATCAGGTGGCCGACGCCGACCACCACCACGGTGCGTCCATGGCCCTTCAGCCGGGCGTCGAGCACCTCGGCCCAGCGGGCGTTGCGGTCGCTGACCAGGCGGCGGAAAAGGCTGGCCGAGGCCTTGCGCACGGGGTCCAGCGCCTCGCGGTCCAGGACCTTGATGTCGCCGTCGATCCAGGCCTTGACCAGGACCTGGAACTCGTCGGGCTGGTCTTCCATCTCCTGCAGGGTCTCGCGCAGGGAGGCGATCTGCTCGTCCTGGCTCCCCGCCGACAGCATCTGGATCTGTTCGGCCGGGGTTTCGAAGGCGTGGCGCTGGGCCCGCGGCGAGGCCATGGCCGAGATGGTCTTCTCGACGCCGGACGCCGCGTCGGCGCCGGCCTTGCGATAGGCCGCCCCGGCGAGCGCGATCTCGGCGAGCCAGGGCTGCAGGCGGTCGACCAGGTCCGGCGAGACGTTATAGGCGGCGGCCATACGGCCGAGCTGCTCGGCGTCCTTGGGCGACAGCAGCTTGAACAACGACTGGTCGGGCGGCAGCACGCCGGCCCGGGCGGCGAGTTGGGCCGTCTCGGCTTCGCTGGCCGCATCGATCGGCAGCTCAAACCACAGGTCGTCGGCCTTTTTCAGCGCCTCCGTCAGCACGGGCGGCGCCCAGTCCAGGTTGGGCGGCAGGATGTGCACCGAGCCGAACAGCACCAGCTCGGAATCCTTGTCCCTCACCACCCAGACCGGCGGCCGCGCGTGGGCGGCGCCCGCCAGTGACAGCGCCGCGGCGATCCCGATCAGGCCGCGCTTCCAAAGGGGGGTCATGCAGGGGCGCTCATTTCTGGCAGGTCGGGCAGTAGAAGGTCGAGCGGCCGGACTGGACCTTGCGCGCGATGACCCCGCCGCAGCCGGCGTTGGGGCAGGGCCTGCCCTCGTGGTCGTAGGCGCGGAAGCGGTGCTGGAAATAGCCGAGCGCCCCGTCGGTCTGGACGAAGTCGCGCAGGGTCGAACCGCCGGCGGCGATCGCCTCACTCAGGATGTCGCGGATGTCGGCGACGAGCTTTTCCAGGCGCGGCTTGGAGATCCCGCCGGCCGGCTTGAACGGCGAGATGCGCGCGCGGTGCAAGGCCTCGCAGACGTAGATATTGCCCAGGCCCGCGACGATCCGCTGGTCGAGCAGCAGGGTTTTGGGGCCCTGCTTGCGTCCGGCGAAGGCGACCTTCAGGTGGGCGGCGTTGAAATCGTCGGAGAGGGGTTCCGGCCCCAGCCCCGCGAACCATGGGTGCAGTTCGAGCGTGGCCGTGTTGACCAGCGCCATGTAGCCGAACCGCCGGGGGTCGTAGTAGGTCACCCGCGCGCCCTGCTCCGTCTCGAAGACGATGTGGGCGTGTTTGGGGTCGGGATCCGGGGCATAGTGGAATTCACCGGGGCGCATCGTGCCCTGCGGCCCCTCTTGCAGCGGATGGCTGATTTCGAAGCGGCCGCTCATGCCCAGGTGCATGACCAGGGTGTCCTCGCGGTCCAGCCTCGCCAGCAGGTACTTGGCCCGCCGCGTCAGCCGGGTGACCGTGGCGCCCGTCAACGTCTGGACGAACCCGGCCGGCAGGGGAAAGCGCAGGTCCGGTCGGCGGGCCTCCACCCGGGCCAGTCGGTGGCCTTCCAGCACCGGCGCAAGGCCGCCTCGCACCGTCTCGACCTCGGGAAGTTCGGGCATGGCCCGGCTTGGCACGCCACCGACCGCGCGCCAAGGGCCTTGGAGCCAAGCTGGGCGGGGGCTAAGAGGGCGCCCATGACCGGACCCGCCGCCACCTTCGGCTTCCGCGACGTGGACGCGAGCGAGAAGCCCGGCCTGGTGCGAGGGGTCTTTGACCGCGTCGCCCGCCGCTACGACCTGATGAACGACCTGATGAGCGGAGGCGTCCATCGGCTGTGGAAGGACGCCGTCGCCGCGCGGCTCAACCCCCAACCCGGCGAGACCATCATCGACTGCGCCGGCGGCACCGGCGACATGGCCCGCCGGTTCGCCAGGCTCGCCCGCCGCGCACAGCTGCGCCGAGGCGGCGCAGACGCGAAGATCCTGGTCGTCGACTACAACGCCGAGATGATCGCGGCGGGCCGCGCGAAGGGCTCCGAGCCGGAGATCGCCTGGGCAGTGGGCGATGCGCAAGCCCTGCCGCTGCCCGACGCCAGCGCCGAGGCCTATGTGATTTCCTTCGGCATCCGCAACGTCACCGACATCCCCGCCGCACTGCGCGAAGCCCGCCGCGTGCTGAAGCCCGGCGGGCGGTTCCTCTGCCTGGAGTTCTCCCGGCCGGTCACCGAGCCCCTGCAGCGCGCCTACGACGCCTACTCCTTCAAGGTGATCCCGGAAATCGGCGCCTGGGTCGGCGGCGACCGCGAGGCCTACCAGTACCTGGTGGAAAGCATCCGCCGCTTCCCCGACCAGCGGAAATTCACGGCCATGATCGCCGAGGCCGGGTTCGGTCAGGTGGGCTACACCAATTTCACCGGCGGCGTGGCAGCCCTGCATTCAGGCCGAGTGATTCCAGGGCGGGCGATCTAGGGCCATGGGCGCGTTAGGAGCGTTCGGCCGCATGACCGCGGCGGTCTGGGCGCTGGTCCGCAACGACGCCTTGCTGCCGCGCGAGCTGGACGGCGCCTATCCGGCCTCCGTCCTTGGCGTCGCCCGCACCCTTCGCCTGTTCGCCGGCCGGCGCGCGCGGACCGGACGCCCGGGCGAGCGGCTGGCCCGCTCGCTGGAGGGGATGGGGCCGGTGGCGACCAAGCTCGGCCAGCTTCTGTCCACCCGCGGCGACTTCTTCGGCCGCGAGTTCGCCGAGGATCTGGGCCGCCTGAAGGACCGGCTGCCGCCCTTCCCTACCGCGATCGCCCGGGCCGAGGTGGAGCGCGGCCTGGGACGCTCGATTGAGAGCCTCTATGCGGAATTCGGCGAGCCCCTCGGATCCGCCTCCCTGGCCCAGGCCCACGAGGCCAAGCTGCTCGATGGCCGCAAGGTGGCGGTGAAGGTGCTGCGTCCGGGGATCGAGCGCCGCGTCGCCGACGACGCCGAGAGCCTGCTGCTCGCCGCACGGCTTATCGACCGCTGGATTCCCCCCGCGCGGCGGCTGGAGCCCCGGGCCTTCGCCGAGACGGTGGTCCGCTCGACGATGCTGGAGTTGGACCTGCGCCTCGAGGCGGCCGGCGCGGACGAGCTGCGCGAGGTCATGGCGCTGGATGGCTACATGTCCGCCCCGGCCATCGTCTGGGAGGGCGTGGGCAAGCGGGTCCCTGGAATGGGCGCGGGGTTGGCCGCTGTCGGACCCCCAGGCCCTCGTGCAGCCCGGCCTCGACCCCCAGGCCGCCGCTGACAACCTGATCCGCGCCTTCCTGTCCCAGGCGCTCGACCACGGGGTCTTCCACGCCGACCTGCACGAGGGGAACCTGTTCATCGCCGCCCCGGACCGGCTGACCGCCGTGGACTTCGGGATCATCGGACGGATCGGACCGCCGGAGCGCCGCTATCTGGCGGAGATCCTCTGGGGCTTCCTCAACAAGGACTACGAGGGCGTGGCGAAGACCCACTTCAACGCGGGCTATGTGCCGGCGCACCACAGCGTCGCCGCCTTCGCTCAGGCGCTCCGCGCGGTCGGCGAGCCGGTGTTCGGCCGCAAGGCCAGCGAAGTGCCGATGAGCCGGGTGCTGATGCAGCTCTTCGAGATCACCGCCCTCTACGACATGCATCTGCGCCCGGAGCTGGTGTTGCTGCAGAAGACCATGACCATGGTCGAGGGCGTCGCCCGCCGCATCCAGCCCGACCACGACATCTGGACCGCCGCCGATCCGGTGGTGCGCCGCTGGATGGCGCGTGAGCTGTCGCCGCTCGCCCGCATCCAGCGCTTCGGCGAGGAGGCGGTGAGTGCGCTGCGCAACCTCGCCAGGCTGATCGAGAACCCGCCCGGGTCGGCACCCGTCGTGATCAGCGAGCCCTCGGCGGCCCGCTCTCGCCTGCTGTGGTTCGCGCTCGGCACGCTGGCTGCTGGTGCGGCCTTTCTGCTGGCCGTCTGGCTGCGCTAGTCCTCGATCCGCGTCAGTCTTCTATCCTCGTCCGGGCCATCCACTCTTGCCCGGTGAGCCGCTCCACGCCGTCCTCGCCCATCAGCTCCATCCGCCCCTGCCGGAAGACCGTGGTCTTGCCGATAGTCGGCATGTCGGCGATCTCCACGGGATCCTGATTGCCGGCGGTCAGGTAGACCAGGTCGCCCGGGCCCTTCGACTTCAGCGAATGCACCACGCCGTCGATGGGGAAGCCTACGAAGTCGCCCGGCCCGACCGGATGGCCGACCCCGTCCAGCACCATCTCGCCGGTCCCCTCCAGGACGAAGACGAACTCCTCCGACACCGAGTGGGCGTGGGGGATGAAACTCTCCTTGCCGGGCGGAATGCGGATCAGGTTCACCCCGATGCGCTTCATCCCCGTCGGCGCGCCGAGCGGGACCATCCGCATGTCCGAATTCGGATTGAACGGATGGCGTCCGCGCCAGACCTGCGACCAGTCGGTCTGGCCCGTGCGTAGGATATGCCTGTCATCGGCCACCGACGGACCTCCTCAGCGGGTTGGGCCGCATCAACCCGCGGCGCGGGCTGCGGGTTCGGAATTTCGGCTCGGCCACTAGCCCTGGTCGTCGCGCGAGCGACGGTCGCCGCGCGAGGCCTGCTTGGACTCGCGGTCCTTCTGCTTTTCCCAGTAGGCCATGCCGTCGTCCGGCTTGAACATGGCGCGCGGCGCGCCCCCCTTGGTGGCTACCGCGAAGACATTGCTCTTGGGGTCGTAGAAGAGCGTGTCGCCGTTCTTGCGGGTCAGCGTGAGCGTGCCCTTGGGCGGATGGCCCACGAAGGCGTGCGCCTTCTTGACGAACTGATCGAGCGTCTTGGTGTCGAACGCCGCCCCGTCGCGCTCGAACTGCTTTTCCGCGCCTTCCTCGGCGGAAAACCGCTTGCTGGGCGCCCACACGGGCTTGCCGTCGTCGGCCGAAGCCACGACGTCCTTGCGGTGGTCGACCTTGGGCTGATCACCATTGCCGCCACTTGGGCCGCCGGAACCGTACGAGCGCTCCGGTGCCGACGCCGTCGCCATCTGCGAGCCCGCCGCGGTCTGCTTCACCGCCGAGGGGCCATTGTCGCAGGCGCTGAGCAGCGCCAGCGCGGAAACGCCAAGCGCCAAGGTCAGCGCCGTTCTCAACCCAGCCATCGCATTTCTCCCTGAGCAGCACAGCTTGGAACAAAGAAAGAACAAGTGAACAGTGTTGTCGAGTCCAAAATTGCGAAATTTGTCCGAAAGCTCCATCTGGCATAAGGCTGACGCGCGGCGGATGAGGGGCGAATGCCTTGCCAAACACCTTGAACCAAAAGCGGGTTCTTCTGATCGTCGGCGGCGGGATCGCGGCCTACAAGGCGTTGGAGCTCACGCGCCTGCTGCGCAAGGCCGGCGTCGGCGTACGGCCGATCCTCACGGCCGCCGGCGCGCGGTTCGTCACCCCGCTGTCGCTCTCGGCGCTGGCCGAGGACAGGGTCTATTCCGAGCTGTTCTCGCTGACCGACGAAGCCGAGATGGGCCACATCGAGCTGTCCCGCTCGGCCGACCTTGTGGTCGTCGCCCCGGCCACCGCCGACGTGATGGCCAAGGCCGCGACGGGGCTGGCCAACGACCTGGCCTCCACCACCCTGCTGGCCACCGACAAGCCGGTGTTGATGGCGCCGGCGATGAACGTGCGCATGTGGGAGCACGCGGCCACCCGGCGCAACCTCGCGACGCTGATGGCCGACGGGATCAACTTCGTCGGCCCCGACGAGGGCGCTATGGCCTGCGGCGAATTCGGACCGGGCCGGATGGCCGAGCCACCGGTGATCTTCGCGGCGACCATGGCCCTGCTGGGCGCAGGCCGCGGCCCGCTCGCCGGCAAGCGCGCCATCGTCACGGCCGGCCCGACCGCCGAGGCCATCGATCCGGTGCGGATGCTCACCAACCGCTCGTCAGGCAAGCAGGGCTACGCCATCGCCCAGGCGCTGGCCGCCCAGGGCGCCGAGGTCACCCTGGTCACCGGACCCACGGCGCTTCCCGCCCCAGCGGGGGTCAGGCGCGTTGACGTGGAGAGCGCGCGCGACATGCTGGCGGCCTGCGAAGCGGCGCTGCCCGCCGACATCGCCGTCTGTGTCGCCGCCGTCGCCGACTGGCGGCCGAAGAGCGCCGGCGACAGGAAGATCAAGAAGGGTTCCGGCGCCCCCGACCCCATCGCCCTGGTCGAGAATCCCGACATTCTTGCGGCCCTGTCGAAGCATGGCCGGCGGCCGCGCCTGGTCATCGGCTTCGCGGCGGAGACTCACGACCTGGAGGCCAACGCCCAGGCTAAGCTGGCGAAGAAGGGCTGCGACTGGATTGTCGCCAACGACGTCAGCGTGGCCGGGACCCTGGGCGGCGACGACAACGCCGTAGCCATCGTCAGCTCGGGCGGAATCGAGCGATGGGAGCGCATGGCCAAGGGCGAGGTGGCGCACCGTTTGGCGCAACGCATTGCCGCCGAATTCAACTGAGAGCCCGATCCGTGACCCCGACTGTTCCCATCCTCCGCCTGCCGCACGCAGAAGGCCTGCCCCTGCCCGCCTACGAGACCGCCCAGGCCGCGGGCATGGACCTGCGCGCAGCGGTCCCGGAGGATGAGCCCTTCACGCTCCGGCCCGGCTCCCGGCATCCGATCCCCACCGGCCTGGCCTTCGCCCTGCCGCCCGGGTTCGAGGGCCAGGTGCGGCCCCGCTCGGGCCTCGCGGCCAAGCACGGCGTCACCTGCCTCAACACGCCGGGCACTATCGACGCCGACTATCGCGGCGAGGTGAAGGTGATCCTGATCAACCTCGGCGAGGAGGATTTCGTCATCCGCCGCGGCGAACGCATCGCCCAGCTGATCGTCGCCCCGGTCGTTCAGGCCGTCTGGTCCGAGGTCGACAGCCTGGACGAGACGGCCCGCGGCGCCGGCGGTTTCGGCTCGACCGGGCGCTGAGCGAGACTCTTCAGATGAGCAACGATCCGTCATCGCGTCCGAAGACGAAGCTGCCTTTCCGCTGGCTGTCGCTGGCCGAGCTGGTCGGCATCCTGGCGGTGGTCATCGCCGCGCTCGGCTACTGGGACACCCACCGCGAGCGCGCGCTCACCGAAAAGGAGCGCGTCGCCGCCGAGCACGAGCGCCAGGCCGAGGCCAAGGCCGGGGTGCTGAAGCTGAGCTTCCTGATGACCGGCGAGCCGGACAAGGGCGGCGACCGCGTCCGCCTGTCCTCGGTCCACGCCGAACAGGTGATCCAGACCCAGGCGCTGACCTTCCCCAGCGAGATCCGCGGCGATCCCGTGCAGACCACCGGCAACCCGCGCATTGAAGTCGGCTGGCTGGACGGCGGCCTCGTCAAGGCCCGCCACGCCCGCAAGGCCAAGGCCCCGCAGGGCCGCCTGCCCGTCGGCGTCACCACCGTTTTCATGGAGGACGGCCAGACCAAGACCGACAACGCCGTCTACCTGCTGGGCTACAGCGCCCACCCGCGCGTCCTGCGCGGCGACAAGGTGGAGCTGGAGGGCCTGTCGCTATTGCGCCGGGGCGTGGGCGGAGACCTGCAGAAGGCCGTCGACGCCGAGTGGGCGCGCATCGCGCCACAGCCGCCGCCCGACAAGCCATGACGGCGTCCGGCCCGGCGTCGGCGAACTACCGGTTGACGCCGCTCGGCCCGGAGGACCGTGAAGACCTCTTCGCCCACCTCGGCGACCCCGAGACGGTCGCCTTCATGGACATCGCGCCGATGCCGGACCTCGCCGCAGCCGAGGTCATGATCGCCTGGGCGGGCGGCCTGAGCGCCAGCGGCGGTGTCTGGTGGGCGATGCGCGATCGGGACGGCCGGTTCGTCGGTACGGCGGGGATCGTCATCGGCGATCGCACGCGAGGTTCCCGCGGCGAGGTCTCCTACAACGTCGTGCGCCCGCGCTGGCGCACCGGGATCATGGCCGAGGTGCTGCCGCTGGTGCTCGACCACGGTTTCCACATCCTGGGCCTGCATCGCATCGAAGCGATGGTGACGCCGGGCAACCTGGCCTCGGCGGCGCTGCTCGAGCGGTTCGGCTTCCGGCTGGAGGGGACGCTGCGAGACCATGGCTTCTGGAAGGGCCGCTTCTGGGACCAGCAGCTCTATGCGCGGCTGTTGGGCGATCGCGCGCCCTAAAGGTCCAGATCCGGGGCGGTGAAGCCGCGGATGTTCTCCTCCATCGCCTGGGCGAGCGCCAGGGTCCTGGAGTCCCCGTGCAGCGGCCCGATCAGCTGGGCGCCCACCGGCAGGCCGGACGCGCTCGGGCCCACCGGGATCGCCGTCGCCGGCAGGTGTAGGGCGGTGGCCAGCGAGATCCAGTTGAGCATCGACGGATAGGGGATCGCCTTGCCGTTGGACATCACCAGCCGGCGCCGGCCGAAGGCGCGATGGTCGTGCGGAAAGGCCACCACGGGCGTGATCGGCGCCAGGATCGCGTCGTAGCGGTCGAACACCCCGGCCACCTCGCGGCGCAGGCGCAGGCGCACGGCGTCGGCGGCCATCCACTCGCGGTGGGTGGCCGTATAGGCCAGCGTCATGGCCGCAGTGGAGGTGGGCGCGGCGCCGCGGTTGATCTGCCAGCGCGCCCAGCCGCGCAGGCGCTCCATGTTGCGGATCATGCCCGGCGGCATGTCCTCGCCCAGCACCCCACCCAGCAGGGTCTGGTAGGCGCCCATCAGGGTCGGCCCGTGCACCGGCGAGGCGATCGTGGTCACCTCGGCTCCGGCGACCGCCAGGTCGGCCGCGAAGCGCTCGATCGCGGAGCGGACCTCCGGGTCGAGGGGGAAGCTGGGCTCGTCGAGCCAGAGGGCGATGCGCGCCGTCTTCAGGTCGGCCGGCGGCGCCTTGGCGGCCATCGGCCCGTTCTCCAGGATCGCCAGCAACAGGCGAAGATCGCGGGCCGAACGCGCCATCGGCCCGACCACGTTCAGGTCGCGCTCGCTCCAGGACCCGGGCGTCGGCGGCACATGGCCATGCTGGTCGACCAGGCCCCAGGTCGGCTTGTGGCTGTAGACTCCGCAGAAACTCGCGGGGATCCTTAGGGACCCGCCGATGTCGGAGCCGACCTCGAGCGCCGTGACGCCCGCGGCCAGCGCCCCGGCCGCGCCGCCCGACGAGCCGCCGGTGGTCCGCCGCACGTCCCAGGGATTGTTGGTGGTCCCGTAGAGGGCGTTGAAGGTCTGCCAGTCGCCGGCCAGGACCGGGGTGTTGGACTTGCCCCAGATCACCGCGCCCTCGCGGCGCAGGTGCTTCACCACGGACGCGTCCTCGGCCTGCCGGCGCCTGAGCGCGGCGAGCCCCGAGGAGGCCGCCATGCCCACCACGTCGAAGGTGTCCTTCACCGTCATCGGCAGGCCGCCGAGCAGGCCGACGTTCTCGCCCCGGGCCCTGAGGTCATCGACGGCCTTGGCCCGCTCCATGGCCCGCTCGAGATCGACGGCGACGACGGCGTTCAGGGCGCCATGGGTCTGCTCATGGCGGGCGAGCTGGTCCTTCAGCAGCTCGACGGCGGAGACCTTCCCGGCGTTCAGCGCCGCGATCTGGTCGGTGGCGTCGCGGCCGATCAGCTCGTCCATCAGCCGCGTCCCGAAAAGCCCAGCACGTCCTGCATGTCGTAGAGCCCGGGGGGCTTGCCGGCGACCCAGGCCGCGGCGGCCACCGCGCCGCGGGCGAACAGGCTGCGGTCCCGCGCCGAATGGCTGAAGGTCAGGATCTCGTCCTCGGCGGCGAAGCTGACGCTGTGCTCGCCGACGATGCCGCCGCCGCGCATGACCGAAAAGCCGATCTCGCCTTCCGGCCTGGCGCCGGTGATGCCGTCGCGGGCGCGGCGGCCGGTGTTGGACAGCGAGACGCCGCGGCCCTTGGCCGCCGCCTCGCCCAGCATCACGGCGGTGCCGGACGGCGCGTCGACCTTGCGCCGATGGTGCGCCTCGAAGATCTCGATGTCGTAGGCCTCGGGGCCCAGGCGCTGGGCGACCTGCTTCACAAGGCCCGCCATCAGGTTGACGCCCAGCGAGAAGTTGAAGGTCTGGACGATGGC
>JANXXK010000126.1 GCA_025350685.1 Alphaproteobacteria bacterium
TGCCCGACGCATAGGCCAGCGCGATGTCATGGGCATTGCCCAGGGGTCCTGATGCACGGCGATGAGGCAGGGCACGCCGCCGCCCTTCTGGTATTCGCCGCGCACCGTGTGGCCGGGGCCCTTGGGGGCGACCATCAGCACGTCGACGCCGGCCGCCGGCTCGATCAGGTTGAAGTGGACGTTCAGCCCGTGGGCGAACATCAGGGCGGCGCCATCGCGGATGTTGGGGGCGATCTCGGCGTTGTAGATGCCGCGCTGCAGTTCGTCCGGGGCCAGCACCATGAGCACGTCGGCCCACTTGGCGGCTTCGGCCACGCTCATCACCTTCAGGCCGTCGGCTTCCACCTTCTTGGCGGTGGCCGAGCCGGGCTTCAGCGCCACGGCGACGTTCTTCGCGCCGGAGTCGTGGAGGTTCAGCGCGTGCGCGCGGCCCTGGGAGCCATAGCCTACGATGGCGATCTTCTTGTCCAGGATGCGGGAAATGTCGGCGTCGCGGTCATAGTAGACGCGCATGATTGTTCTCCTGGGTGGTCAAGAAGGGCTGGGGCCGCGCAACGGCAGTCCAGCAAAGCGGGCGCTTTCCAGCGGTTTTTTGCCGAAAGGTCAAGGGAAGGCCGCGCTTCGGGCGCCTGCCAAGACGTCGCGCCGGGCGGCGAACCATGCCAAGTGGGGCCGATGATCCCGGTCACCGACACAATCGCCATCGAGGACGACGAGCTCTCGGAGAAGTTCGTGCGCGCCTCCGGACCGGGCGGCCAGCACGTCAACACCTCGTCCTCGGCGGTGGAGTTGCGGTTCGATGCACGAAACTCTCCGTCCTTGCCGGAGGACGTGAAGCACCGGCTGGAGCGGATCGCCGGAAGCCGCATGAACCAGGAGGGCGTGATCGTGATCTTCGCCCAGAGCCACTCCAGCCAGGCGATGAACCGCGCCGACGCGCGGGCCCGGCTGATCGACCTGATCGAACAGGCCACCCACAAGCCCAAGCCGCGAAAAAAGACCCGCCCGACGCTGGCCTCGAAGCTCCGCCGGCTGGAGGGCAAATCCAAGCGCTCCGGGGTGAAAGCCATGCGCGGGCGGCCCGGAAAGGACGACTAGATAACCGCGCCAAGCCCTCTGGCGTGATTTCGCCGCATTGGCTTATATGCTCGACCCATGGATTTCCGCGCCCGCCTGATCGCCGCCGCCCTGGTTCTGGCCCCGCTTGCCGCCTGCGAGCCGAGCTATGGCCCGCCCCCTCCGGGACGCAGCGTGATGCCCCCGCCCAGCGAGAGCGCCATTTTCAGCGCCGCCGACTTCGCCTGGTCGAAGACGGTCGGCCGCAACATCCTGTCCGGCACGCTCGGCCCGCACGCAGGCCCGCTGCGCTACAGCTGCTCGGGCCAGACCGTCGTGCTGACGCCGGAGACGCCCTGGGTGCGCCGGCGGATGAGCGTGCTCTACAGGTCCGCCCAGTACGCCGCCCTGCCCACCGACGACGTGCGCAGCCGCGCTGGCCAGGCGCCCCCGGGAGACTCCGAGCCCTACGTCCGGCGTGCGCTCTGTGACCAGACCGACCACTTCAGCTTTACCGGCCTGCCGGACGGCGCCTGGTTCGTGGTGACGCTCGCCAAGCCGGTGGGCGGCGGCGGGCCCAACCTGGCGCTGATGCAGCGGGTGATCACCCGCGGCGGCCGCGTGAGCGAGTTCGCGCTGTAACTTTCCGTCCCCATTTATGGGGAAGCGGGACCGCTCGCCGAAGAGCGAGGGGTGGAAAGGGCAAGCGTCAAGCTCCGCGCCCGGTCCTCGCCCTCTCCACCATCGGCTCTTCGGCCGATGGTCCCCCTCTCCCGTGAACGGGAGAGGAAGTCAGTGAACCTTCGCCCGGCCGATCTCCAGACCGTCGCCGCCGGCGTGGACGTCGATGACCGCGCCGTCTTCCAGGTCCCCGGCCAGGAGCTTGCGGGCGATCGGATCGACCAGCTCCTTCTGGATCACCCGCTTCAGCGGCCGCGCGCCATAGACCGGATCGTAGCCGCGGTCGGCCAGCCAGTTGATCGCCCCGGCGTCGAGCGAGATCGACATCCGCCGGTCACCCAGCAGCTTCTCGACACGCGCCAGCTGGATCTTGACGATGCCGTCCATCTCCGAGCGGCCGAGGCGTTTGAAGAGGATGATCTCGTCGATGCGGTTCATGAACTCCGGGCGGAAATGCTGGCGGACCACATTCATCACAGACGGCCGCGCGGTCTCGACATCCTCGCCGTCCGCCAGGGTGGCGAGGAATAGTTGGAAGTTTATAATTATATTTGGTATTATTCTGTTCGTTTGGATTTTATTTAACACCCTTTCTCCAAATAGAGATGAATTTGATCCTTATCCATTTATTCTAATGAATTTAATTTTATCATGCATTGCCGCTTTACAGGCACCTGTTATTATGATGAGCCAAAACAGACAAGAAGAAAAAGATAGGGATAGAGCTAAACAAGATTATATGATTAATTTAAAGTCAGAATTAGAAATAAGGCTTTTACATGAAAAAATAGATCATTTAATTCTAGACCAACAACAGGAACTAATAAAATTTCAA
>JANXXK010000172.1 GCA_025350685.1 Alphaproteobacteria bacterium
TCCGGCCACGACGATCCGGCCGTCCGGCTCAAGGGCCACGTCCATTTGGTAGGCAACCTGGACCCCCGTCGAGATAGCAACGCCGTTGACTCCGAAGGAGGTGTCCGGCGTGCCGTCGGCCGCGTTGTAACGCGCCACCATGAAGTTGGAGTTTTGCTTGCCGGCCGCAAGAATCTTTCCATCCGGCTGAAGGGTCACCGACCCAATGGAAGAAAGGCTCGGCAGCGGAGTGATGCCGCCGGAGCCGAAAGTTACGTCCGGCGTCCCGTCTGGGTTTAGGCGGGCGAGGCTAACGGCCCCGCTCACGATGATGCGGTCGTCCAACTGGACGGCGACTGAGTAATTGGCGCCGGCCCAGCTTTGTGTCACGTAGCCAGCGCCGGCGCCAAAGGAA
The DNA here is from genome assembly GCA_025350685.1 of Alphaproteobacteria bacterium. GTDB lineage: Bacteria > Pseudomonadota > Alphaproteobacteria > Caulobacterales > Caulobacteraceae > Phenylobacterium. The sequence continues at coordinate 395 of JANXXK010000172.1, forward strand.
GTGTCCAGGCTCCCGTTGGTGTTAAAACGAACGACCACTCCCCCCGGGGTGGTGTTGAGGTTCGCCACGATGTTGCGGACGATGGACAGCGCGTGCTCGTCGTCGTCGGCGACGTGGTCCACCACGCCGGAGCGGCGGCCGTGGGTGTCGGCCCCGCCCAGTTCCTCGGCGGAAATCACCTCGCCGGTGGCGGCTTTCACCAGCGGCGGACCGCCCAGGAAGATCGTTCCCTGGCCACGCACGATGACGGTCTCGTCGCTCATGGCCGGCACATAGGCGCCGCCGGCGGTGCAGGAGCCCATGACGCAGGCGATCTGGGCCAGGCCCTCGGCGCTCATCCTGGCCTGGTTGAAGAAGATCCGCCCGAAGTGGTCGCGATCGGGGAACACCTCGGCCTGGTGCGGCAGGTTCGCGCCGCCCGAGTCCACCAGATAGATGCAGGGCAGGCGGTTCTGCATCGCGATCTCCTGGGCCCGGAGATGCTTCTTCACGGTGATCGGGTAGTAGGCCCCGCCCTTCACGGTCGCGTCGTTGGCGACGATCATCGCCTCGCGGCCGCTGACCCGGCCAATGCCGGTGATCACCCCGGCCCCCGGCGCCTCGTCATTGTAGAGCCCGTTGGCGGCGAGGGCGCCGACCTCGAGGAACGGCGAGCCCGGATCGATCAGCCGCATCACCCGCTCGCGCGGCAGCAGCTTGCCGCGGGACACGTGGCGCTTGCGGCTTTCCTCCGGTCCGCCCAGCGCGGCCTCGCCGGCGCGTTTCCGTAGGTCGGTGACCAGCCCGCGGTTGACCTTCGCATTGGCCGCGAAGGCCTTGCCCTTGGCGTCGATGGCGGTGGCGAGCTTCCTCATGCGGTCGGGGTCTCGGTTACGGAGGGCAAGAACCTAGGCTGTCTTTTCCAGCACAAGGTCGAGTTCCGCAATCATCGCCTCGCGCATGGCGAATTTTTGCACCTTGCCGGTGACCGTGGTGGGAAAGCCTTCCACGAAACGGATATGGCGTGGAATCTTGTAGTGGGCGATCTGGCCCTGGCAGAACTCGCGAACGGACTCGGCGGTTAGGGACTGGCCCGCTTTCAGCACGATCCAGGCGCAGAGTTCCTCGCCATACTTCGCATCCGGCACCCCGATCACCTGCACGTCCGAGATCGCCTCGTGGCGATAGAGATATTCCTCGATCTCGCGCGGATAGACGTTCTCGCCGCCGCGGATGACCATGTCCTTGATCCGCCCGACGATGTTGCCGCAACCCTCGGCGTCGAGGGTGGCGAGGTCGCCGGTGTGCATCCAGCCGGATGCGTCGATGGCCTCAGCCGTCCGTTCCGGATCGTCCCAGTAGCCCAGCATCACCGAATAGCCGCGCGTGCAGAGTTCGCCTGTGGCGCCCCGCGGGACGATGCGGCCGGCCTCGTCGACGATCTTCACCTCTAGGTGCGGCTGCACCCGGCCCACGGTGGAGACCCGGACCTCCAGGCTGTCGTCAGCGCCCGACTGGAAGCTGACCGGGCTGGTCTCGGTCATGCCGTAGGCAATGGTCACCTCGGGCATGTGCATCTTGTCGATCACCTGGCGCATCACCTCGATCGGGCAGGGCGAACCGGCCATGATCCCGGTGCGCAGGGTCGTCAGGTCGAAGTGGCCGAACCGCTCGTGCCCGAGGAGGGCGATGAACATGGTCGGCACGCCGTAGAGCGCCTGGCAGCCCTCGGCCTCGACAGCCTCCAGCACCGCCAGCGGATCGAAGCCCTCGCTCGGATAGACGATGGTCGCGCCGTGGGTGATGCAGCCCAGGTTGCCCATCACCATGCCGAAGCAGTGGTAGAGCGGCACCGGGATGCAGAGCCGCTCGCCGGCCTGCAACCGGATCGCCTCGGCGACGAAATAGCCGTTGTTGAGGATGTTGTGGTGGCTGAGCGTCGCGCCCTTAGGGAAGCCGGTGGTGCCCGAGGTGAACTGGATGTTGATCGCGTCGTCGAATTGGAGGCTCGGCCCGATCTCGGCCAGCCGCGCCACGTCGGCCGGTGTTCCGGCGTCCAGCGCCTGATGGAAGGCGACGCAGCCGGCGTGTTCCTGCTCGCCCAGGGTGATCACCAGCCTGAGCGCCGGCAGCCGCGTCGCCTGCAGGGCGCCGGGCCGGGCCGAGGAAAGCTCCGGCGCCAGGTCGCGCAGCATGGCCAGATACTCGCTGGTCTTGTGCGCGATGGCGGTGACCAGGGCTTTGCAGCTCACCTTGTTCAGTGCGTACTCGGCTTCGGAGAGGCGGTAGGCCGGGTTGATATTGACCAGGATCAGGCCGGCCTTGGCGGTGGCGAACTGGGTCACCACCCACTCGGCGCAGTTGGGGGCCCAGACGCCGATCCGGTCGCCAGGTTCCAGGCCCAGGGCCAGCAGGCCTGCGGCCAGGGCATCGACCCGTTGCTTCAGCTCGGCATAGGTCCAGCGGATGTTCTGGTGGCGGGAGATCAACGCCATGCCGCCCGGGTGCGCCACGCAAGCGGCGTCGAAACAGGCGCCGATGGTCTGGCCCAGCAGGGGCTTGGTGCTCGCGCCGCTTACATAGCTCAACTCGGCCAACGCCAACCCCGCCGTTGCTCTTCTCCTCAGATAGCCACCTTTGGCGGTCGATCTCCAGCCCTGCTCGTGGCAGAGAAGCCGCCGTGGCCTACCACAGCGACCAGACCTTCCCCGAAATCCGCGAGGCGGTGCGCAAGCTCTGCGCCCGCTTCCCCGGCGCCTACTGGCGCGCGCTTGACCGAGAACGGGCCTATCCTGGCGAGTTCGTGAAGGCGCTGACCGAGGCCGGCTTCCTCGCGGTCCTGATCCCCGAGGA
>JANXXK010000264.1 GCA_025350685.1 Alphaproteobacteria bacterium
GTCATAGGCGTGGCGCACGGTGTTTAGGTCCACCCTCAGGGCCACGGCCACCTGGCGCATGGTCGGCATCTGGTCTCCGGCGCTCAGCTGGCCCGCGCCCATGGCCCGCAGGAACTGCTCGCGCAGCTGCACATAGATCGGGACTCCGGTGGGCTCGACCCGCAGCGCGGCAAGAATTTGAGCCTGTGTATGCATACACTCATACAATACGCCTACGCCTTGGCTTGTCAAATCGCCGGTCTGCGAGACGCCGGGCAGGATCTGGTCTTGGGCGGAGGTCTTAGACGGGAGGTCCTAGGCGGGCCGCCGCGCGGCGCGGCGAGCTAGGAGTCGCCGGGGCGCTCACCGATCTCATCGAAGAAGTAGGATATGTCCACGCACAGCATCTGGGCCAGCCGCCACAGCATGGCGGCCGACAACGTCACGTCGCCAGACTCGTATTTGTGAATCTGCTGGAAACAGACGCCGCAGTCCGTGGCGACGCGGCCCTGGCTCAGTCCAAGCAACCGCCGCCGATGCCGCAGCCGCTGGCCGATCCGACGATTGATGGTTTCAAACCCCATGGCCGCCAGTGTTGGCGACTTTGTCCGCCGCCGGCATCATACAGATGCACTATGCCGGCCCGGCCGGGTGGGACGGGACCTCTCTAGGGTTTCACCTTGAAAATGAAGTCGCCGTCGGTGTTGTGGGTGTCGACCGAGGTCATCCGCCAGTCGACGCGATAGGCCCCCGAGCCCTAGCTCGGCCGTCCGAAAATCCAGGCCGGAAATCAGCCGCGGGGTTCTAGCCGATCGGGAAGCTGAGGGTCGGCTGCGCGGTCCACGGGTTCACCCGGGTGCGCGGCGCGGCGACCACCAGGTGGCCGCCCAGGCTGGCGCGGCCCAGGCCCTCGGCCTCGTACAGCGCCTCGAAGCTGTCGGCTCCGCCGACGCCGGCCTTCAGCGCCTTCAGCGCTTCGGGGTTGGCCAGCGCCTCGGCGGCCTGCTGCAGGCCGGTGTCGCGCGCGCCGGCGATCACCACGATCCGGTTGCCGGACGGTCCGCGGAACGCCGCCACATAGCCATAGTCGCGCCGGTTGGCGTCGCCCTGGCTGGGGCCGCCCTCCTGGCTGCGGTAGAGCCGCCGGGTCACGCCGTCGACCAGATCGTCGTAGGTCTCGCCGATGGCGAACCTGGAGCCGGCGAACACCGGGGCGCGCAGCATCCCCAGCCCGCTCAGATAGCCCAGGTAGACGATGTTGTTGCGCTTCAGCATCTCCGGCGTCAGGTCGGAGGCCATGACCACGTGCACCGTGTCCCGCTGGTCCGCGCCGCGTGAGAGGACAGGGACGATGCTGCGCAGCGCAAACGCCGCGCCCACCGGCAGGTAGTAGAGGTCGAGGTCGCGGTACTTGCCCATGGCCTTGGGGTTGTCCATCAGCCAGTCGTCAAGGTCGGCCGCCGAGTTGATCGAATACTGCCGCACCAGCCGGTCGATGCCCTGAGTCTCGTCGATCTCGCCGAAGATGTAGTAGTCGCCCAGCACCAGCAGGGTCGGGGCCTCGCCCTTCAGCATCGCCGCCCACGGCGCGCTCGCCTGGGCCCGCGCCAGGCTGTGCTCGGCGCCATGGCTCGACCAGAAAGCCACCCAGGCGGCGAGGTTCAGCGCCAGGACCAGGGCGATCGCCGCCGCCGCCCAGGGCTTCCAGGCCAGGCTCGGCTTGGCGGCTGCGACGGGCCGCGGCTCGGCGACCATCCGGTACTCGCCCCTGGGGATCGTCAGCCGCGCCGGCTCGTCGCGCCCGGGACCTGAGTAGAAGTCTTCGAGCTTGCGCCGCAACCGGTGCACCGCCACCCGCACCGAGGCGTCCTGGCCGCCATCGAAGCCCGCGTCGCGCCCGAACACCGCGGCGGCCACCTCGAACTCCTTCGGCCGCATGCCGGCCTGCGCACACTCCGCCAGATAGTCGAACAGCCGGTTCAGCCCCGGCGAACGGCCGAGCGCATGACGCGCGCGCAGGCGCGCCGCCAGTTCGGCGATCTCCTCGCTCGCCCGCTCCTGGTCGCTCTCCGCCACCCGCCGTTGTAACCTTGTGTAACCCCCTGGAGACCGTATTTAACCGGACACAACCGGGCTTGGCAAAGTAAGCCTACATAGTTCGAATCCGGGGAGCCGCCTTGAAACGTCTGATCACCCTCGCGACCTGCGCCGCCCTGCCGGCCGCCCTGCTGCTCGCCAGCTGCACGCCGAAGCCCGCCGAGACGTCGGTGAGGTTCAACACCGAACTTCCGATGAACGAGTTCATGGGCCACGTGGTCGACCCGGCGTCGTTCGTCTACTGGAAGGGCTCGGGCACGGAAGAAACCGCCGCCGGGACCAAGGACCTGGCGCCCACCACCACCGAGGGCTGGGAGGCGATGGAGACCGCCGCCGCCGTGCTGATCGAGGCCGGCAACGCCCTGCAGCTGCCGGGCCGTCCCGGTCCGCCGCGCGCGCCGGAGGCCGACTTCAACAAGTTCGCCCAGCAACTGACCGCAGAGGCGATCCTGGCCAAGGCCGCGGCCGAGAAGCACGACAAGGCCGCCGCCTACGCCGAAGGCGCCAAGGTCTACCAGATCTGCACGGCCTGCCACAAAGAGTACGTCATCGATCCAGGCATCAAGGCCAACGGTCCCGCCAAGGGCAATCCGCTGCCGGACTGGCCCGCCGACATCGCCGCCAAGCAGAAGACCTTCGACGCCAAGAAGCCCGCGACCTAGAGCGCGGCGGCCCGCCCGCCGAACCCAATCCAGGATCTCCGATGCAAGGAAAAATGCGCTTCGGCGCAGCGGGAAAACGCGTGCTCATCGCAGCTGTCTCGGCCATGGCGCTGGCCGGCGGCGCGGATGCCGCCGAGGCCGTCGCCGCCGCGGCGACGGCCAAGGTCAGCGAGGTGGTCGTGACCGCCTCGCGCACCGACCTGCTGGGCGCGGCGGACACCGCCAGCCAGGGCGTCGTGACCCGCACCGAAGTCGAACTGCGGCCGATCTTCCGGGTGGGCCAGCTCTACGAAACGGTGCCGGGTCTGGTGGTCACCATCCACTCGGGCGAGGGCAAGGCCAACCAGTACCTGCTGCGCGGCTTCAACCTGGACCACGGCACCGATTTCGCCAGCTTCGTCGACGCCATGCCGGTGAACCGGCCGACCAACGCCCACGGCCAGGGCTATTCCGACCAGAACTTCCTGATCCCGCAGGTGGTCGGCGGGCTCGATTTCACCAAGGGGCCCTACTACGCCCAGATCGGCGACTTCGGAGCGGTCGGCTCGACGCACGTGCGCCTGATCGATGACCTGCCGAACACGCTGGAGGCCACCGTCGGGACCGAGCGCGAGCAGCAGGTCTACGCCGGGGGCACGCTGCACGTCAGCGAGGACATGCGGCTGTGGGTGGCCGGCGCCGCGTCGCACTTCGACGGGCCGTGGTCGCCGCCGGAGAATTTCCGCAAATATGTGGCGGCCGCGCGGCTCAGCCAGGGCGTCGACGCCGATGGCTATGCGCTGACGGCGATGTACTACAAGAGCGCCGGCGGCCTGCTCACCGACCAGCCAGCGCGGGCGATCGACGCCGGCGTGATCGGCCGCTTCGGCACGCTGGACCCGACCGACCGCGGCGAGTCCGAGCGGATGAGCGTCTCCGGCCATTTCGCGCGCGGTGGCGACCGCTGGACGTTGAACGTCGACGGCTATGCGATCCGTTCACGGATGATCCTGTGGAACGACTTCACCCACTTCCTGTTCGACCCGGCGAACGGCGACCAGGAGCAGCAGGGCGAGGCGCGCACGACGCTGGGCCTGAACGCGCTGTTCACCCGCGGCGCCGACATCATGGGGATCGACGTGGAAGGTCGGGTCGGATTCCAGGATCGCTACGACAGCATCTTCATCGACCGTCGCCACACCGCGCGCCGCGACGTGCTGGACTACTGCAACCTCGGCCTGCCGGCGTCGCCGACGGCGGGGCAGCTGCCGGCGCCGGCCGACGCTCACACCGATCCCGGCCAGGCGGTCGCGTTCCGCGCGCTCGGCGGCGCTTGCACCTCGGACACCGCGCGCCTGAACGACCTCGGCCTCTTCGCCGAGACCACGGTGCGCTGGACCGACTGGCTGCGCATGACGCTTGGCCTGCGCGAGGAGGTCTACAACGCCCATGACCGCAGCCTGACCACCGCCTTCGCCGGCGCGAGATCGCAGACCCTGCTGCAGCCGAAGGGCAGTATCGCGCTCGGGCCGTTCTGGAAGACCGAGCTCTACGTCAGCGCCGGGCGCGGCCTGCACTCCGAGGACGTGCGCGGTGTGTTCGCCACGGCGCCCGGCGAGGGCCGGCCGGGCCTCCTGGGACGCACGCCGCTACTGGCGCCGGCGGACGGCTTCGAGTTCGGCATGCGCACCGACGCCATACCCAAGACAAAGGTCCAGGTCGCCATCTTCCGCGAAGACTTCCGGTCCGAGCAGCGCTACGTGGCCGACGTCGGCGAGGATACCGCCAGCGCCCCCAGCCGCCGGCAGGGGATCGAGGTCTCCGCCCAGGTGCGACCGTTCCCCTGGCTGGAGCTCAACACCGACCTGGCCTGGTCGCAGGCGCACTACCGCGCCTCGCCCGCCACGCTGGCGCTGTTCGGTCTGGGCGGGACCTCGATCGCCAATGCACCCAGCTTCATCGGCTCGTTTGGCCTGCTGGTGAACAACCTGGGCCCCTGGTTCGGCGGCCTGCAGTGGCGCGCGCTGGGCGCCTATCCGATCAGCGACGGCGACAAGGACCCGCAGGATGGGGGCTACAGCGAGATCAACCTCAATGTCGGCTACACGATCAACGATCGGCTGAAAGCGCAGATCGAGGTCTTCAACCTGGCTGACAGCCACGCCAACAGCTCGGCCTACTTCTACCAGACCCGCCTTACGCCCGGCGGACCGACGCCCAACTGCGACACCGCCAACGCCTCGACATGCTATCAGATCCACCCCCAGGAGCCGCGCTCGGCGCGCTTCACCCTCACCTATGGATTCTGAGCGGACAGCCGCCGTTCAGGTCCCGCAGCCGACAATATGAGACAAAGGAGCTTCCCCATGCGCAAGACCCTGATCCTCACCGTCGCGCTGAGCCTCGCCGCCGCCGGCGGCGCGTCGGCTCACGCCCGCCTGCTCTCGGCGACGCCCAAGGCCGGGACCACGGTCGCCTCGCCGCAGATGCTGGTGCTGCACTATTCCGAGACCATTGTGCCCGCCGTCTCCAGCGTCGCGGTCGCCGGCCCCGGCGGCGCGCCCGTCGCCACCGGCCCGCTGGCGCTCGGCGACAAGGACAAGCGCCAGGTCACGGTGGCCTTCTCGGCCCCGCTCAGGCCCGGCGCCTACAAGGTCGCCTGGAAGATGCACACCCCGGACGACCACAACACCGACGGAACCTTCGCCTTCAAGGTGAAGTAGCGGACCGAACGGCCCCCTAGTCCGGAGGCACGGTCGGATCGGCGGAATCCGTCGCGCTGCCGCGCCACGGATAGCCAGGCGTGATCACCATCCGCAGGCCGATCACCAGGGCGTTCTTAATGCCCGGCCCACTCGACGGGTGGATCACGTACTGGATGTCCGGCTGCAGGGTCATGCGATTGACCACTTTGAACTGGTAGGTCGCCTCGATCGTCGTCTCGGCGCGATGCAGCCCCTGCAGCCGCCGCGCCGTCGGCGACAGGATCGCCATGCTCAGCGCGATGCCCACCCGGTCGTCCGGCCGCCCGGCGAAGGGGCCTTTGCGCGCGACGCCCGTCCCGAAATAGCCGGCGACCACCTGGGCTCCGGGATCGGCGCGGCCGGCCCGCACCCAGCCGCTCCAGCCGGCCTCGCCGGGGACCGGCCCTTCGACGAAGCCATAGACTCCGCTGTCGGTCCGCACCCCGCGGCCGTCCAGCGCCGGGACGCCGCGGTTGTAACGCCAGGCGCCCAGCGACAGCTGCCCGTCCTCGCCCAGCTTGCGGTCCGCCTGGACGATGCCCAGCGCCCCATCGGCCGCCGACAGCCGGACGGCGGCGAAGGCGTGGGGGCTGTTCGGGTCGCCCGGCACGCCGTCGAACAGCCCGCCACGCACGGTCCAGATCTCCGTCGGCGTCCAGGTCAGCGTCACCGCCGCCGAGGTCACCGGGAAGATCGAGGGCCCGTTGCGCCCGCTCTTCGACAGGTCCGGCGCAATGCCGTGCGACGAGTCCTCGAACAGCGCCGCCGGATCGATGGAATCGAACTGGCTGTTGAGGTCGATCAGCCCGGCCCGCACCGATACGCGGCCCTTGCCCGCCTCGCCGAAGCCCTGCTCGGCCCAGGCCTCGAAGAGGCGCGTGGCGCTGATCGCCTCGATGTTGCTCACCGTCTGCAGGTCGCCCACACGGCTGGTCAGCCGTTCGCCGTTGGTGCGGAAGATCTGGCCATGGATGCGCAGGTCTGGGTCCCCCAGGGCGGTCGCCTTCCAGCTCGCCGAGATCTGCAGCTTGTTGAGCTCCGTCCAGCCGACCGACTGGCCGCCGGACACGTTGCGCCAGATGTCCGCCGTCTCCCGCGCCGCGAAGGTCAGGTCAGGCTGGGGCTCCGCCGCGCGCGCCGCGGGCGGACAGGCCAGGAGGCCCCACAGCGGGACCAGGGCGACCACCGCCCGTCGCAGATGCGCTCGTGTCATTCGCCTCAGCCCCCGCGCTCGCATGACAGACGGCGCCGTAACGGCCAACCCGCAAAAAGGGTTGCCGCCCGGACTTGGCGACTGTCCCCTAACCGCGCGCTCAGGCCACGCTTGCCTTGCGGAACGCCTCGTTGGCGTGGCGCCAGGAGATCACCTTCATCACCGCGTCGACATAGGCCGCGGCCTTGGCGCCGTAGTCCATCTGGTACGCATGTTCGTACATGTCGAGCGCCACCAGCGGCACACCCCCGGCCAGCGTCTGGCTGTGGTCGGAGGCCCAGGTGTTGACCAGCCTGCGGTCATGCGCGCTCCAGGTCAGCAGCACCCAGCCCGAGCCGCCGCCCAGCGCCTTGCCCATGGCCGAGAACTCCGCGGCCCATTTGTCCAGGCTGCCGAAGTCGCGCTCGACCTGCTGCGCCAGACCCGGGCTGGGCGCCTGCGCCGCGCCGAGGCCGGCGAAATAGACCTCGTGCAGGATCATCGAGTTCCAGGCGATCAGCTCCTCGCGCTTCAGGCCGTTGAGCATGAAGCCCGGCGCCGTGGCCAGGTCGAGCTTGGCGAACTCGCCGCGGATCGCCACGATCCGCTTCACCGCGCCGACGTAGTTGTTGTCGTGATGGCTCACCAGCAGCTTCTCCGACAGCCCCGCCACCGCCTTCGGATCGAAGGGCAGGGGCTGCGGCTGCGGCGCGAAGCCAGCCGACTGGGCGCCGGCGGCGGTCGCGGCCGCAGCGCCGGCCAACGCCATCCCGCCGAGCAGCAGGCGGCGGTCGATCTTGGGTTCAGGCATAGCGGGGCTCCTTCACAGCTTCAGCCCGAAGCGCGGGCCGATCCAGGTCATGGTCAGGTAGAGGCCGATGGTCAGCGCGCAGCCGGACGCCAGCGCCGCCCAGAACGGCACGCTGCGCTTCAGCAGCGCAGGGATCAGCAGGAACATCGGCAGCGACGGCAGCACGTACCAGAAGGTCGCGCCGGCGTGGCTCACCATCCGGTCGGGATCGTGGGTGTCGCGCCACAGCCACATCATCCCCAGCACCGAGACCAGCGGCAGCGAGGCGATCAGCGCGCCGGCGCCCGGCGAGCGCTTAGCCACCTCCGAGACGATGGCGATGATCACCCCGGAGATCGCGGCCTTGAGGATCAGGTAAAGCATCGGCGAAGCTTACGCCCCGCCCTGGCCTTGACCAGGGGCGAGTCCGCCTGGAGCGATCGGCGGTTCGCTTGAACCGTCGATCGCTCAAGACACCTGGCAAAAGATAGACCCTTCGTCGTGCCGGGCCTGAACCAACCTAGGCGACGAAGGGTCTAGAACTTTCGCTCGAACGCCACCATCAGCCGCACTTGGCCGTCGCTGTCGGCCCGCGCGGTTCCCACGGGCAGCAGATAGGCCGCCTCCAGCTCCAGTTCGCCGCCCGTCATCCAGCTGGGGTGAAGCTCCCAGTTGGCGATCGGGCCGATGTAGCGTCCCTGGCGGCCGCCCAGGGTGTCGCTGGTCCCCAGCGCCCCGAACGCCTGGGCGCCCAGCTTCAGGCCGGGCGCCGTCTCGAATGTGCCCTGCAGTGCATAGCCGAAGGTGCTGGCCTTTTGGCCCGCCCGGTTGGTCAGCGGCGTCTTGGAGATCAGGTTGAACAGGCCCTCGAACGACCCCGAGCGCTTGGCCAGCAGCAGCTTGGCCTCGACCACGCCGGACTCATTGTGCAGCCGCTGCTCATATTCCAGATAGCCCCCCACATCGACCCCCAGGCCCGGGATCTGCCCCAGGTAGGCCACGCCCTCGATGCCGACGGAATCCAGCTTGCCCGCCTCGCCCGCGTGCTGCTCGAACTCGCCCACCACGGCGATGCTCAGCCGGTCGCTGACCCCCCGCTCCAGCTCGACCACCGCGGCCTGCTCGCCGTTCAGCCGCCCGCCGGTCAGCCGGCCGCTGCGCAGCTCCAGCTCAGTGACGCCGTTCTTGACGTAGGGGTCATAGACCTTGTTCGACAGCCCCGGCTGGTCGGCCGCGTTCGCCGCGCCTGCCCACGCCAGTCCCGCCACCAAGGCCGCGGCCACTTTCCATCGAGTCATTCATAGGTCCCGCACAACTGAGAACCATTCGCATATATAGTTGCGAACGATTGTCAATTGCACTACATCGGCAAGCCCGAACCGGAGATCTGTTTCATGCGTTTCGCCCCCGCGGTCCTGACGGCCCCCTTTCTGAGTGTCGTCATCCTGTCCCTCGCCGCGGCCGCCCAGGCCGCGCCGGCGCAGCAGACCGTGGTGCTGACCCTGAAGGATCACCGCTTTTCGCCCGCCAGTGTCGAGGTGCCGGCCGGCCAGCGCATCCGCGTCGAGCTGATCAACCGCGACGCCGCCAGCGAGGAGTTCGATTCCACCGACCTCGGCGTCGAGCAGGACGTCACCCCCAACGGCCGGACGAGCTTCATCGTCGGCCCGCTGAAGCCCGGCGCCTACAGCTTCATGGGCGAACTGCACGCCGACACCGCCTCCGGCGAGTTCAGGGCGGTGACGGACCTCGCCGCGCCTATTTCGACCGGTCGGTAAGCGCGGCGTAGGTCAGCGGCGGCCCCGAGACCCGCAGGTTAGGCCAGGGCCTAGGACCAATCGACATTCAACCTGCGCCGTCGGTTCTTGGCGTCCTCTCCCCCCTTGCGGGGAGAGGGCAGGGTGTGGGGGTGTCAGCGCCGCGTTTGAGGGGGCGGAGCACCGGGCTCACCGCTTGCACCCCCACCCCAACCCCTCCCCTTCACCACCCCCGTTGGGGGTGGCGAGCGAAGCTCGGGGGGCCGGGTCGCTACGCGACCTGGTGGGGGAGGGGCCACGCGGGCCAAGCGGCACGGCCTTGAATGTCGATTCGTCCTAGCCGTCCGGCCGCGGGCACTTGTCGATCAGCTTCTCCACCGTCTTGCGGGGCGGCTTGGCGCCGAGCCGCTCGATGGCGGCCTTGATGCGCGCGGCCACCGCGTGCTGGGCGTCGTGCGGCGAGGCTTTGCGCTGCTTGACGTAGCGAGCCGTGGCCGTGCGCGCATAGTCGGCGACGACCTCGGACATCTGGGCGGTCATGGTCGCCGGGCGGTCGGGGCCGGCCAGATAGGCATTGACCTGGTAATAGGCCGAGCAGTCGGCATAGACGGTCCACTTCGGTGGCTTGGCCGCGGCGGCGGCGCCCGCCGCGAACAGGGCGCAGGCGGCCAGGACGCTGGCGGCGAGCGCGATGGTGATCGGTCGCATGGCCGCTATTTCGCCTTCCCGGCCGCTTCGAGGTCCTTGTCGATGTCGTGTTTGTAGAGGCTGTCCTTGGGCCGGGGGATATAGCGGCCGTGGCAGCCGTAGCAGGCGTCGTAGATGGCGCTGCCGGCGTCGAAGGTTTTGTCGTGGTTCCTGGCCTGGGTCGCGGCCATGCCGGCCAGGCCCGCGTTGGTCAGCTGGATCGCATACTTCATCCACGGTCCATTCGGGTCGCGCGCGCGGCCTTCCATCTGCAGCAGGTTGCCGGCCTCGACCAGCTGGGCGGCGCTATCCAGCGAGATCTTCCAGTTCGCGTCGTCCTTCGGAGTGAGGTCGTTGGCGCCCTTGACGTCATCGATCTCGCCGCTGCGCGCCCAGAAGGCCTCGGCCGCCGGATTGACGATGTGGCGCATGACGTCCTTGACGCCCAGCAGGACGCGGCCGGGCGCGGCGATCGGCGGGATCGGCGAGGCGATCGGCGGTGCGGGCTTCGGCGCCGGCGGGATGGCCGGGTCGGAGCCGGGTGGGGTCTGCGCGACGGCTGCCAGGGCGGCCGGCAGGGCGCAGGCCATCGCCACCCCCGCCAGAACAGCTGAAAGCCGCATCAAATCCCCTCCCGATTTGCGGCGCACCTTAGCGGGCGTAGGCGGCGGGGTAACCCCCAGGCTGTGGTTGCGACCACGGCGCCATCGACCAAGGTCACCCTCCGCTCTGTGGTCAGGAGCTTGCGACGACATCCCATCCTGACGGCGTTAGGAAGGTCCTGTGGTGCGCCCCGACGCGGCCAAGTTGACAGTTCTCCCCCGTCATAGGCGGTCCCTCGGGTAGTTCCTGGTTCCCGAGGCGCGCTTCATATTTTAGCTTGGGGGGAATGATCCGCGATGAGCTTCCATTGTTGACTTTTTCCGATGCGACGGCATTCGAGTCCTGGCTGGCGGATCAGCCTGACGACGCGGTCGGCGCCTGGCTCAGGTTCGCCAAGAAAGGCGCGCCCGAACCAACCCTCAGCAAGTCCGGCGCGATCGACAGCGCCCTCGTTCATGGGTGGGTGGACGGCCAACTCGGTCGTGTTGACGAGTACTACTTCAAGACCCGCTTTACGCCGCGAAGGCCAAGGAGCGCCTGGTCGCAGGTGAATTGCCAACGCATCGAGTTGCTCCTGATCGCCGGCCGCATGAAGCCTAAAGGCCAAGCGCAAATCGATAGAGCCAAGGCTGATGGGCGCTGGGCCGCCGCCTACGCACCTCAGTCTGAAGCCAGGCCCGATGACGATCTGAACGCCGCCCTGGATGCCGAACCCTCAGCCCGCGCGCTCTTTGGCGTGCTGGATTCAGCCAACAGGTACGCCGTACTGTATCGCGTGCATCAAGCAAAAACCCCGGAAAAGCGCGCCGCGAAAATTGCTGAACTGGTCGCCAAGCTCGCCCGCGGAGAGACCTTTCATCCGCAGCGTGGTCGAACCCTCGTTCCGAGCCAATGACCAGCTACGTCGCCTTGCTTCGGGCTGTGAATGTCGGGGGCACGGGCAAGCTGCCCATGACGCAGCTGCGCGCCATGTGCGAGGACTGCGGCTTCAAAGACGTCCGCACCTATATCGCCAGCGGCAATGTCGTCTTCAAAGCCGATCTGGACGAGGCCGCGGTCCAGGCAAAGCTGGAGGCTGTCCTGCAGGCCTATGCGGGTAAACCTGTGGGGGTCCTGGTGCGGACCGGGGCCGAGATGGCGGCCGTTCTCGCTGCCAACCCTTTCGTTACTGCGGCGCCGAACCGCACCGTGGCCATATTCCTGCAGGCGCCGCCGCCGCCTCGTCTTGATGGCGTCACCGGTCAGGCCCGCGAGGAAATCGCCGTCGGCCTTCGTGAGATTTACGTCCACTACCCCAACGGCCAGGCGGATACGAAGCTCAAGATATCCAACGCAAAATCCGGGACCGCGCGCAACATGAACACTGTCGAGAAGCTCGCCGAACTGGCGCGGTGATCGGGAGCAATCCGCCCATCTGCCGTCCACTCCCAATCCGTCGTTTAGACGGTCCGCGACCTGGGCATTGGGGCGATCACCCTACCAAAGGAACGGGATCAGTCGCTTGGTGCGCGTCATATAGGCCCGGTAGGCTCGCCGATCCCTTCGGCCAGCGCCTTCTCCTCGACGACGATGCGGATCAGATAGCTCGCCAACATGCCGCCGCCGATGATCACCGGGGCGAGGCCGTACCGCATCGAAAGCCCGATCCCGACGCCGATCAGCGTCCCGCCGGTATAGGACGGGTGCCGCAACAGCCGGTAGGGGCCGGTCTCGACGACCGCCTGGTCAGCGCTCACATGGACCACATAGGTGAAGTATTGGCCGAGCGTGCGCACCGCCCAGGCCCGCAAGGCGACCCCGAAGACCGCCACCGCGGGCCCGGCCCACAGCGCCCAGACGTCCAGCCGGGGCGGCGGCGTACGGCCCGAGCCCCACAGCGAGAAGGCCAGGAAGAAGCTTCCCATCTGCAGCAGATAGATGGCGTAGAGGCTGCCGTTGTCGCGCCGCTGGGCGTCGGGGCGGCGCTTTCGTCCCGCATAGATCTCCCCGGCCATCATCAGGCCCACCAGCAGCAGCGGCACAAGGCGGTTGGGGCCCATCGGTCCTGGCGGCCGGCTAGGGCTTGGGCGGGGGCGTGTAGAGCTCGATCGCGTTGCCCTCGGGATCGGTGATGAAATAGGCGACGTTCGCGATCACCTGGCGGTTGTCGACCCCTTGGGTCTTCAGCCAGTCGGCCAGCCCCTTGGCGTTGGGCACGCCCAGGATGATCCGGCCCATGGCGTTGGGGCCCGGCTGGCGCGCGGGCCATTTCAGCAGGGCGACGATCGCCGCATCCGGCCCGCCGCCATAGCCCATGATGTATTCGCGCGGGGATCCGTCGGCGGCCTTGATAGTGGTGACCAGCGTCATGCCCAGCTTGGCCGCGTACCAGGCCTTCTGGCCTTCCAGGTCCATGACGTTCAGCCCGCCGCCGTCCACCTTGGCAGGCTTCAGATTGGCTGGCGGCCCGTCGGCGCCCCAAGCCGCAGGAACGCCCGAGCCTGCGGCCAGAACCAGCCCGGCCGCCGCGGCGGCGATCATCATCGGCTTCATGGTCGTTTCCCCTCTCAACCAGGCCCGCCCCGATCGCAGACTATCCGCCGCGTCAGACGCGAACTTTTCTCATGCCGGCCAACCGGCTTGAGAGAACCACGCTTTCTCCCTGTCCGCCACGGCCACCCTGAAATCCCGACCCTCAAAACCATGACGACGCAACTCTCCGCGAGCGCGCCGGCG
>JANXXK010000236.1 GCA_025350685.1 Alphaproteobacteria bacterium
GCTTGCCGCCGTCGTCGTCCATGGTCGACCACCAGAAGTTCCCGGCGGGGTCGATCTTGCCGTCATTGGTGCGGAAGCCGGCCGGCAGGTCCAGCGGCTGGACGATGGCGATCTCGCCGGCGTCCAGGTCGCAGACGGCCAGGCCCTTTTCGGTGGCGATGACCAGGCCGCCCTTGGCGCGGGGCGCCGCGGCGCTGGCGCGGAACGGCAGGTTGAACGCGCCGCGTGCCTCGGTGGCGGGCTCGTACCAGGCCAACCGTTTGCCCTTGATGTCGAACCAGTAGAGCCGGCCCTCGCGCGCCGACCAGACGGGACCCTCGCCCAGCCGGTCGTCGGCCTTGACCACGCATCGCACGTCCAACTCGGCTGTCCTCCTCTATCGCAGCCGGAGACCCCCGCTCGCGACACACCTCAACGGGGGAGTTTCGAGGCGCCCATCAGGTGCTCGTCGACGGCGCGGGCGCATTGGCGACCCTCGCGGATCGCCCAGACCACCAGGGACTGGCCGCGGCGCATGTCGCCGCAGGAGAAGATGTTGCGCACGGAGGTCTGGTAGTCGGCGACCGTGGCCTTGACGTTGCCACGCGGGTCGAGCTCGACGCCGCCGCTTTCCACCAGGCCCGCCTGGCGGGGGCCGACAAAGCCCATGGCGAGCAGCACGAGGTCGGCCTTCAGCGTGAACGCCGAACCGGCGACCTCGCGCATCTGCATGCGCCCGCCCTCGGAGACCCACTCCAGACGCATGCACTCCAGGCCGGTGACCTTCCCGTCCTTGCCGACGCACTGCTTGGTGGCGACCGCGAAGTCGCGCTCGCAACCCTCTTCCTGGGACGATGACGTTCGCAGCTTCAGCGGCCAGTCGGGCCATGTGAGCTGCTTGTTCTCGCGCTCCGGCGGCTGCGGCATGATTTCCAGCTGGGTCACCGAGGCCGCGCCCTGGCGGTTGGAGGTGCCGATGCAGTCGCTTCCGGTGTCGCCGCCGCCGATCACGATGACGTGCTTGCCCTTGGCCGAGATCGCGCCGTCAGGGGCGGCCACCGCTTCGACGTCGCCGGCGTTGCGTTTATTCTGCTGGGTGAGGAAATCCATGGCGTAGTGGACGCCGTCGAGCTCGCGGCCTGGGACTTCCAGGTCTCGGGGCGCCTCGGCGCCGCCGGCCATCACCAGCACGTCGTAATCGTCGAGCAGGCGCTGGACCGAGACCGTCACGCCGACCTCGAAGCCGGCGCGGAAGATGACCCCCTCGCCTTCCATCTGGGCGATGCGCCGGTCGATCAGGGGCTTTTCCATCTTGAAGTCGGGGATGCCGTAGCGGAGCAGGCCGCCGATCCGGTCGGACTTCTCGAACACCGTCGGCGCATGGCCGGCGCGGGCCAACTGCTGAGCGCAGGCCAGGCCCGCCGGGCCGGAGCCGATCACCGCGACGCGCTTGCCGGTGCCGCGCGGCGACATCTGCGGGACGATCCAGTTCTCGTCCCATCCGCGGTCGACGATCTGGCATTCGATCGTCTTGATGGTCACCGGATTGTCGTCGATGTTCAGCGTGCAGGACGTCTCGCAGGGCGCGGGGCAGACGCGACCGGTGAACTCCGGGAAGTTGTTGGTCGACTGCAGGTTCTCCAGCGCCGTCTTCCACTGGTCGCGGTACACAAGGTTGTTGAAGTCGGGGATCTGGTTGTTGACCGGGCAGCCCTGGTGGCAGAACGGAATCCCGCAATCCATGCAGCGCGCCGCCTGCTGACCGACCTCGGGCAGCGGCAGGGGCTTGACGAACTCCTTCCAGGTTTTCAGGCGCGCATCGACCTTGTCGTAGCCGCGGTCATGGCGCTCGATCTCGAGGAAGCCGGTGGGCTTGCCCATCGGGGTACTCTCCGGAAGCTCTAGGGGTCTATTCCGCGGCGACGGCGGCGGCCGTCGCGCGGGCGGTGGCGAGCTCTTCGAGCGCGCGACGATAGTCGGTCGGCATGACCTTGACGAAGGCGCCCAGCGACTTGTCCCAGCTTCCCAGGATCTCGGCGGCGCGCGCGCTGCCGGTGTGGGCCTGGTGGCGCTGGACCAGGACCTTCAGGCGCTCGGCGTCGAAGCGCAGCATGTCGCCCATGCCGTTGTCATCGACGCAGACCGCCTCGGGTTTCGGCCGGCCGGGCTCGTCGGCGCTGTTGGCGGCCTCGGGGAGCGCCGGGGCAACCGTCTCCAGGCTGACCATGGACTTGTTGCAGAGGTCGTTGAAGCGGCCGGCCGGATCGTAGACGTAGGCCACGCCGCCGCTCATGCCGGCGGCGAAGTTGCGGCCGGTGTCGCCCAGCACGACGACGACGCCCCCGGTCATGTACTCGCAGCCGTGGTCGCCCGTGCCCTCGACCACGGTCACCGCGCCGGAGTTACGCACGGCGAAGCGCTCGCCGGCGACGCCCTCGAAATAGGCCTCCCCGGAGATGGCGCCATAGAGCACCGTGTTGCCGACGATGATGTTCTGGGTCGGATCGCGGTTGGACTCCGGCGGCTGGCGCACGATGATGCGGCCGCCGGAAAGACCCTTGCCGACGTAGTCGTTGGCGTCGCCGGTGAGTTCCAGGCTGATCCCGCGCGCGGCGAAGGCGCCGAAGCTCTGGCCCGCGTTGCCGCGGAACTTCAGCGCGATGGCCCCGTCGGGCAGGCCGGCGTGGCCATAGCGCCTGGCGACCTCGCCCGAGAGCATGGCGCCGACCGTGCGGTTGACGTTGCGCAGCGGATACTCGCCGGCAAAGCGTTCGCCGCCGCCCAGCGCCGCCTTGGCGTCCTCGATCAAGGTGTTGTCCAGCGCCTTGCCGAGGCCGTGGTCCTGCCGGTCCTCGTTCCACAAGCCCTTGGCCGAGCCCGGCTGGACCTGGTGCAGGATGTTCTTGAGGTCGACGCCTTGCGCCTTCCAGTGCTCCAGCGCCGGCGCCATGTCGATGCGGTCGACGCGGCCGATCATCTCGTTGACCGTGGCGAAGCCCATGTCGGCCATGATCTGGCGCAGCTCTTCGGCGACGAAGAAGAAGTAGTTGATCACGTGTTCGGGCTGGCCGGTGAAGCGTGCACGCAACACCGGGTCCTGGGTCGCCACCCCCACGGGGCAGGTGTTGAGGTGGCACTTGCGCATCATGATGCAGCCGGCGGCGATCAGCGGCGCGGTGGCGAAGCCGAACTCGTCGGCGCCCAGCAGGGCCCCGATGGCCACGTCGCGGCCAGTGCGCAGGCCGCCGTCGACCTGCACCGCGATGCGGGTGCGCAAGCCGTTGAGCAGCAGGGTCTGCTGGGTCTCGGCCAAGCCGATCTCCCAGGGCGAGCCGGCGTGAGTCAGCGAGGTCAACGGGCTCGCGCCGGTGCCGCCCTCGAAGCCGGAGATGGTCACGTGGTCGGCGCGCGCCTTGGCGACGCCGGCAGCAACCGTGCCCACGCCCACCTCTGAGACGAGCTTCACGGAGATACGGGCCGCCGGATTGACGTTCTTTAGATCGTGGATGAGCTGGGCCAGGTCCTCGATCGAATAGATGTCGTGGTGCGGCGGCGGGCTGATCAGGCCGACGCCCGGCGTGGAGTGCCGCACGCGGGCGATGTTGGCGTCGACCTTGTGGCCGGGCAGCTGACCGCCCTCACCGGGCTTGGCGCCCTGGGCCATCTTGATCTGGATGTCGTCGGCGTTGACCAGGTACTCCGTGGTGACGCCGAAACGGCCCGAGGCGACCTGCTTGATCGCCGAGCGCATGGAATCTCCGTTGGCCAATGGCTTGAAGCGATCGGACTCTTCGCCGCCCTCGCCGGTGTTCGAGCGCGCGCCGATGCGGTTCATGGCCACAGCCAGGGTGGTGTGGGCCTCGCGGCTGATTGAGCCGAAGCTCATGGCCCCCGTCGCGAACCGCTTGACGATTTCGGCGGCCGGTTCGACGTCCTCCAGCGGGATCGGCTTGTCGCCCGGCTTCAGCTGCATGAGGCCGCGCAATGTCAGCAGGCGCTCAGACTGCTCATTGATCGTCTTGGCGAAGCTCGCGTAGGCGTCCGGCAGATTGCCACGCACGGCGTGCTGTAGGGCGCCGACGGTCTCCGGGCTCCAGGCGTGGGTCTCGCCGCGCAGGCGCCAGGCGTATTGGCCGCCGACGTCGAGCATGGTCTGGTAGATCGGGTTGTCGCCATAGGCGTCGCGGTGGCGGCGCACGGCCTCTCCGGCGACCTCGGCCAGGCCGACGCCCTCGATCGTCGACGCGGTGCCGGTGAAATATTTGTCGATCAGGCTGGTCGACAGACCGACGGCGTCGAAGATCTGAGCCCCGCAATAGGACTGGTAGGTGGAGATGCCCATCTTCGACATCACCTTCAGCACGCCTTTGCCGATGGCCTTGATGTAGTTCTTGCGCACGTCATAGGCGGTCTGGGAAAGCCCGTTCTGGGTGCGGATCTGCTCCAGGGTCTGGAACGCCAGATAGGGATTCACGGCCTCAGCGCCATAGCCCGCGAGCACGCAGAAGTGGTGCACTTCGCGCGCTTCACCGGTCTCGATGACCAGGCCGGTCTGCATGCGCAGGCCCTGGCGGATCAGGTGGTGGTGCACGGCCGCGGTCGCCAGCGCCGCTGGGATCGGCACGCGGTCCGGCCCGGTCGCCCGATCCGAGAGGATCAGGATGTTCATGTCGGCGAGCACCGCGTCGGTGGCCTCGCGGCAGAGCTTGTCGAGCGCGCCGTCCAGACCGTTGGCGCCCTCGCCGGCCGGCCAGGTCGCGTCGAGCGTGGCGGTGCGGAAGGCGCCGTCGAGCAGTTCGTTGACCGCGCGGATCTTGGCCAGGTCCTGGTCGGTGAGGATCGGCTGGGCGACCTCGAGGCGCTTGTGGGTGCCCGCCTGGCGGCCGAGCAGGTTCGGGCGCGGTCCGATCATCGAGACCAGGCTCATCACCAGCTCCTCGCGGATCGGGTCGATCGGCGGGTTGGTGACCTGGGCGAAGTTCTGCTTGAAGTACTCGTAGAGCAGCTTCGGCCGGCGCGAGAGCACGGCGATCGGCGTGTCCGAGCCCATCGAGCCGATGGGATCGTCGCCAGCCTTGGCCATCGGCTCCAGGAAGAAGGCGATGTCTTCCTGGGTGTAGCCAAAGGCCTGCTGACGATCGAGCAGGGTGGCCGGATCGTTGGAAAGCGGGCTGGTCTCGGGCTCGGCGGCGAGCGCCAGCTCTTCCAGCTTGAACTGGGTCTCCGACAACCACTCTTCGTAAGGGGCGGCCTGGGACAGGGAGGCCTTGATCTCCTCGTCCTCGATGATGCGGCCCTCTTCCATGTCGATAAGCAGCATCTTGCCAGGCTGCAGACGCCACTTGCGGAGGATGCGCTCTTCCGGAATGTCGAGGACGCCGACTTCCGACGCCATGATCACATGGTCTTCGTCGGTGATGATGAAGCGGGCGGGACGCAGGCCGTTGCGGTCCAGCGTCGCGCCGATCTGGCGGCCGTCGGTAAAGGCCACGGCCGCGGGGCCGTCCCACGGCTCCATGAGGGCGGCGTGGTACTCGTAGAAGGCGCGCCGCTTGGCGTCCATCAGCGGGTTGCCGGCCCAGGCCTCGGGCATCAGCATCATCACCGCCTGGGCCAGCGGATAGCCGCCGGCCACCAGCAATTCCAGCGCGTTGTCGAGGCAGGCGGTGTCGGACTGGCCGTGCGGGATCAGCGGCCACATCTTGTTGAGGTCGGGGCCAAGGAGATCGCTCTCCATCGAGCGCCGCCGGGCGTTCATCCAGTTTACGTTGCCGCGCACGGTGTTGATCTCGCCGTTGTGGGCGATGAACCGGTAGGGGTGCGCCAGGCGCCACGACGGGAAGGTGTTGGTCGAGAACCGCTGGTGCACCAGCGCCAGGGCCGATTCCGTCTTGGGGTCGGTCAGGTCCGTGTAGAAGGCGCCCACCTGGGGTGCGAGCAACAGGCCCTTGTAGACCACCGTACGCGTCGACATCGAGGGGATGTAGAGCTCGGCCAGGCCCGGCAGGTTGCGCTTCGCCGCCAGTTCCCGGAGCGGGTTCTGGGTCTGCTTGCGGATCGCCAGCAGCTTGCGCTCGTGGCCGTCCTGATCCTTCACGTTCGGCCCCCGGCCGATGATCGCCTGGCGGATCACCGGCATCTGCGCCAGCACCGCTTCGCCCAGGCCCGTGGTGTCGGTCGGCACATCGCGCCAGCCGATCAGCGGCTGCTTTTCGACCAGCAGAAAGTGTTCAAGCTGGGCCATGGCCATTTCGCGGGCCAGCTGGTCCTGCGGCAGGAAGCACATGGCCACGGCGTATTCGCCGGCCGCGGGCAGGGTCACGCCCGCCTTGCCGGCCCAGTCGCGAAGCAGGGCGTCGGGGATTTGAATCAGAATCCCGGCGCCGTCGCCGACCAGCGGATCGGCGCCCACCGCGCCGCGGTGATCAAGGTTGACCAGGATCTGCAGCCCGCAGTCGATCACCTCGTGCGATTTGCGGCCTTTGATATTGGCCACAAAACCCACGCCGCACGAGTCATGCTCGTTCGTCGGATCGTACAGTCCTTGCTTCGGGGGGAACCCCATCCTCGTCCTCTTAAGCGCACACCAAAACGCGGCCGGAACCGCTCATTTGAGAGGCAGGCCGTGATTGCGGGCATTTACCCGGCAAGAACCGCCCTTGTCGATGGGCGGAAAGCTGGGGCCGGGGAAGATTTTTCTAATGCCTAGGAACGGCGCAGTGAGGGAATGGCCAGCGGCTGCGGGGCATGGCAGGCGATCCAGGCGGCGCCGGAGCGACGATAGACCGTCACCGTGTAGGATCCGGACGGCAGCGATTTCAGCGCAAAGTCGGCCAGGAAGCCCGTGCGGCCTGCGCTGGGCCGGTGGAAAGCATTCGCCACGTCCGGCCGCGATTTATCGACCGCGAGACTGACGACCAGATCGGTCCCTGGCCCCTGCAGCCGGGCAAAGCCTTTGGGCGTGTCGTCATCGCGGGCGATATCCCAGATCCAGCCGGCGATAGAGAGACCGCCCTCGCCCGGCGCTGTGGGTCGCAGCGTCGCGATGTCGACGTTGCACCGCTCGGCCGGCGTCGCCAGGGCCTCGGCAGCCCGGGCGGCGGCGTTGGGTAGGCCGAAGACCGGCGCAACGACCTTGGGTGGCGCGAGCGCGGCCAGCGTCTTGTCGATGCGCGCTGTCGCCTCCGCCGAGGCCGGCGGCCCGTCCCCCATCGAGACGCGCAGGCCGTGTTCCACCACCTCCAGGATAACGATGTCGGGCTTGAAGCGGTCGATCAGGTCTGGACGCCACGCGCCGTCCTGGTTGTGGGCCAGCACGATGCGGCTGAAGTGCGGTAGCAGCAGAGGCAGAATCTCGTTTGAGAACGAGTCCCGGGTCATCAGCAGAGTGGGTTTGCCGACCTCGCCGGTATCGACCACCTGGGGCGCGGTCCAGTCCTGCTTTGCGGTCAGATAGCTGGTGTGCTCCCGCGCCTCGCCGGCGAGGTTGTCGATGTGCGGGAAGTCGATATCCACAAAGCTGGAGACGCCCAGCATCAGCGCCAGGTCGCGTGGCCGCGCCCTTTCGTGGCCGTGGATCACGTCGAAATCGGCCATTGCCCGGGGCCCGTCGGTGATCCCCATCGCCTGCAGCCGGCCGATCAGAGCGGCATAGCCCGCATAGGCGCCGTAGCCCGTCCAATGGGTGTCGTGACGGCTGAACGTCTTCTGCCCCTGGCGCGTCGCGGCGGCGACCGCGTCGTGCAGATAAAAAACCTCGCCGGCGCCGGAGCGGGCCGCCAGGCGGGCCAACTGGATCGTCGGGCGGTTGTCGGACGGCCCGGGGTACCAGGCCGGGCCGAATTGAGGGTAGATCGTCTCCTTCACCGGCGCGGCGACCACCAGGTAGGGAATCCTACGCGCGCGAAGCGCCTCGGTGCGCCCCGCCAGCGTAACAAGCCACGCACGGGTCTCCGACGCCTCCATCGGCGGATCGCCCCGCGAGGCGCCCAAATGGGTGTCGTCGTCAAAGAACAGCCAGCCTTGCCGCCCGATGATCACCCGGCTGGAGCCACTGACCCCGACCAGCATGCGCAGCCGGTTCAGTAGGCCGATGAGGTGCGGCCGGGCCGGGAAATGGTCGGCGACATATGGGTCGGCGGCTTTTCGGAAGTCGCGCAAGCCGCCGAGTGTCTTGGGCCAGGCCGCCGCGGCGGCCAGGACACGGTTCTCCTGGATGTCCGGCGGACGGACCATGCGCGGCGCCAGCCACGCCGCGGCCATCAGCACCAGGATGGTCCCGATCAGCAGCCTCCAGTGAAGACGTGAGGCGAGCACCGGTCAGAACCTGAAATAGAGGAAGGGGTTGAGGGTCGATCCCACCAGGATCGCGATCGACACCACGAAACCCGCCGCCAGCAGCGGGATCGGCAGGGCGTGGACGCTGCCGGTCTGCAGGCGGGGCGGCAGGTCGGGCCTCGGCGGCTCGGCGCGGGGTGCGCTCAGGCGGGCCATGAGCGCCGGCAGCACCGGCATGGCCAGCACCGAACCGGCCGCGAGCGCCGCCAGCGTCTGGGTATTGAGCAGGATCGAAAGCGCCGCATCCGGCGCGTGGAACGCGCCTGGGCTGGCCATTCGGCCGAGGTAGTCGAGCGCCTGGGGCAGGCTGTCGGCGCGGAAGAACACCCAGCCGACCATCACCACCAGAATCGCATAGGCGTGGCGGACGAGCCGGGGCGCGCGCTCCAGGGCGCGGCCGAGGCCGAACCGCTCCAGCATCAGGAACGCCCCGTGATAGAGGCCCCAGACGATGAACCGCCACGCCGCCCCGTGCCAAAGGCCGGTGAGCAGGAAGACGATCAGCAGGTTGCGGACGGTCTGGGCCTGGCCGTTCCGATTGCCGCCCAGCGGGATGTAGACATAGTCGCGGAACCAGGACGACAGGCTCATGTGCCAGCGCCGCCAGAACTCGGTGATCGACTGGGAGACGTAGGGGTAATCGAAGTTCTTCGGGAAGGTGAAGCCCAGCAGGAAGGCGAGCCCGATCGCCATGTTCGAATAGCCGCAGAAGTCGAAATAGATCTGCAGCGCATAGGCCCAGACGCCGAGCCAGGCAGTGGTGGCGTCAAGGGCGGCCAGGTGGGCGGCGAAGGCGTGGTCGGCGAGCGGGGCCAGTGTGTTGGTGACCAGCACCTTCTGGCAAAGACCGACGATGAAGTACTGGAATCCCAGGCCGACGTGGGCGGTCTTGCGCCGCTCGGCGTGCATCTCGTCGCGGATGTCGGCGTAGCGGACGATGGGCCCGGCGATCAGGTGCGGGAACATCAGGATGTAGGCGGCGAACCGGGTCAGGTCGCGCTCGACCTTCACGGCGCCGCGCTGGACATCGACGCCGTAGCTGACCAGCTGGAAGGTGAAGAAGGAGATGCCGAGCGGCAGCGCCTGATGATGTTCCGGCAGGCCCAGCGCGGGGACCAGCTGGTTCAGGTTGTGGGCCAGAAACGCGGAATATTTGAAAAAGCCCAAAACCGCAAAATCGGCCGCGACGAGGGCGGCCAGGATCGTCAGCCTTCGCCGGTTGTCGGGCGTCGCATCGAGCCAGCGGGAGCCTGCGTAGTTGAGCAGGATCAGTCCCAGCAGCAGGAAGACGTAGGCGCCCTCGCCCCAGATGTAGAAGGCGGCGCTGCCAACCAGCAACGCGCCCGCCCGCCAGCCCGAGGCGTAGTAGCCGATCAGGAAGACCGGCAGGAAATAGAAGATGAAGATGATCGAGCTGAAGACCACGCGCTCAAGGCCCCTTTGTCAGCGCGATCAGGACTTCGGAGCCGGCGTCGGCGCCGGCGTGGAGGGGGCCGGGCCGGGATTTGGATTCTGGGCGATGGCGATCTCACGGATCAGGAAGCCACCGCCGGGCTTGTCCTCTACGTCGAAGCGGATCTGGTCGATGGTGGATTGCATCCAGTCCGGCGCGCCGATTGTCTGTCGACTCATGTCGTAGACCAGGGTCGTGGTCTCGCCCACGGCGGGGTTGGCCCCCGAGGTCGGCTTGCCGAGGTAGGCGACCAGCTCGGAGTGTTTCGGCGTCGAGTAGTAGAGCGCACCGTCCCAGGCCGAGGCCGCCGCGGTGCGGGTCAGCCGCACCAGGACGAGCGAATATTCGCCGCCGGGCACGTTCAGGCCCTTGGGTGAGCGCAGGGTCGGATCGGCGATGGTCACCTGGATACCCTGCCCGGCCGCCGGCTCGATCTTGCTTTGGACCCCGGTGAAACCGTCCGTCGAACCGTCGAAGGTCCAGAGCCTCAGGGTCTTGAGCGGCTGGCCGGCCATTTCGAAGGCTCCGGTCGCGGCGTTCCAGGTCACCGGTCCGGCGCGCTCCACGCCCGTGGGGACGGACGCCCCTGGCTTGGCCGTCGTGGCCGGGCGATCGCAGGCAGCGAGCGCAAGGGCGCAGGCCAGGCCAATCCAGAGCAGGCGCTTCACCGGGCGATCTCCATGGCCACAGGCCGCCGCAGCGGTCGGAATCAGCCCCTGGTTTAGCATGGCGGCGCGGTCGGGCCAGCCACGGCGGGCCGCACGCGGGCGCGGCGCGCCGTTGACACCCTGGAGAGGGCGATCATGGTCGTCGTAACGAACAGGGGGGTGCGAATGTCAGCCACGGGACCGGCGACGAACAGCGACCGGCATATTTCGATCGACGCCGTGCGAGGCTTTGCGGTGCTGGGCATCCTGCTGATGAATATCGTCGGCATGGGCCTGCCGTCCTTTGCCTACATCGACCCGACCTACGCCGGCGGGGCGACCGGCGCGGACTTTTGGACCTGGGCGGTCAACAACGTGCTCACCGACGGCAAGATGCGGGCGCTTTTCACCATGCTGTTCGGGGCCAGCACCGTGCTGATCGCGGGGCGCGCCGAGGGCGACCGAATCGGACCGGTCCAGACCCACTACCGGCGGATGCTCTGGTTGCTGGTCATCGGCATGGTCCATGCCTACCTGCTCTGGTGGGGCGACATCCTGGTGACCTATGCGCTGGCGGGCCTGGTGATCTTCCCGTTCCGCAAGCTCAGTGTCCGCCTCCTGATCGCGATCGGGGTGGGGGTGCTGGCGGCGCTGCTGGGGCTCAACTTGTTCGAGGCCGCCGAGCTCACCCGCCTGCACGCCGCCGCTGTCGCGCCCGGCGCCTCAGCCGCGGCGCTGAAGGCCTGGCAGGACGCCTCGCAGGTGGTGGCCCCGCCGCTGGCGATGAAGGCCCAGGAGATCGCCGGCTTCGGCGGCGGCTTCATGGACGCGCTGCGGGCGCGGGCCAAGGTCGCCAGCCTCATTCAGCTGATCCTGATGCCGACCGGCGAGATTCCCGAGGCGATCGGCCAGATGTTCCTCGGCATGGCGTTGTTCCGGGTGGGGTTCTTCACGCTGAAATGGTCGACCCGCGCCTATCTGGGGACCATCGCGGTCGGCTATCTGCTGGCGGTCCCCGCCACGGCGTGGATCGCCTGGGCGATCCACCGGTCCGGGTTCGAACCCTTGACCCTCAACCGCCTGGAGGCCTGGCAGCAGGTCTCCCGTCCGCTGATCGGCCTGGCCCACGCCAGCGTCATCCTGCTGCTGGTCCGGGGCGGGTCAGCACCCGCGGTGGTGAACCGGCTGGCCGCGGCGGGGCGCATGGCGTTCAGCAACTATCTGATGACCTCGATCATCACGACGCTGGTGTTCTGCGGCTTCGGCCTGGGCCTCTACGGCAAGCTGTCGCGGTTTCAGGAGCTGGCGGTGGTGGCCGGGGTATGGGTGTTCATCCTGGTCTGGAGCAAGCCGTGGCTGGAGCGGTTCCACTACGGACCGTTCGAATGGGCCTGGCGGTCGCTGGTCCGCTGGAGCGCGCAGCCGTTCGTCCGCGGACGCCCGGCGCCGGCCGCGGCCGCTGTGTAACCGACGAGGTTGGGGGAATTCGCGATGGTACCAGCTCTCGGGCTCGAACCGAGGACCTCTAGATCCACAATCTAGCGCTCTAACCAACTGAGCTAAGCCGGCCCATCGCGAGGGGGGTTTCTAGTCGCCCGCCGCCTCCCGATCAAGTCAATCAGCAGGGCAAGTCAGTCGGCAAGCAGGGGCCGGCGGAATCGGCGGCTGCCGGCCAGGTCCCGGCCGTCGCGCAGGCGAACCACGAAATCGCCGGTCGGTTTGGACTCCACCGCCGCCACGGCCTCGCGACGGACAAGGCGCGAGCGATGGATGCGAACGAAGCCGGCGCGCTGCAGGCGTTGCTCCATCGCCGCGAGCGAGGCCCGATGCAGCAGGCCTTCACCGCCGCGGTGCAGCTCCACATAGTTGCCGGCCGCCTCGACCCAGACGACCTCGGCCAGAGGCACGAAATGCCGCCGCGGCCCGTCACGGACTTCCAGTACGTCTGGCAAGGCCTCTGTGGCGGGCCGCTGAGCCGCGCGAAGGTAGCGCCAGCCGACGTAGAGACCGACGATGGTGGCATACACCATCACGTCCTTGCGCAGCTCGTAGGGCCAGTCGCCCAGCGGTTCGAGAGGGTCGTAGTCGTTGCTGAGCGCGCGGTAGCTCGCCCAGCGCATAATCCCGATCGCCAGAACGTGCCCGAACGAGACCAAAATGGCCGCCGCGAGGTGGACGGCAAGTCTCGGCGCCAACGGCCGGTCGCCCAGCCATGCGCGGCGGGTCAGCGCCAGGATGGCTGGCGACAGCGCCAGGAAGTAGATGCCGCTCGAGCCCTCCCAGACGGCGGGCTCCCAGAACAGCAGCGGATGGCCGCCCCGCGCCCGCTCGTGGTAGACATTCATCGCGTTGAACGTGAGGAAAACGGTCATCGCCGCGAGCGCGATGCCGGTGAACCGAATGTCATCGCCGGGCTTGCACGGCGGCGGTCCAGAACGCGGCGCTGGCTGGTCGACCTCGCTCACCTTGCCCGCGTCCCCTCACAGCGCCGTCCGCGCCCGCGCAGCATGCGGCGCGGCTCGCGCCCTGTGAAGCCAGACCCCCCGCAGGCCAGGCAAAGAAAAAGCCCCGGAGGCTTGCGCCGCCGGGGCTCGAACTTGGATCTTCCCCGAGAGCGTCAGCCCTTGGGAAGCTGGAAGCGGACCGGGATGTTGATCTTGCCTCCATCGACCGGTGCGCCGTCCTTGGTCATCGGGCGCATCTTGAACAGCTTGCTCAGCTTCATCGCGGCGTCGCCGAAGCCGGCTTCGGCTGGCTCTT
>JANXXK010000249.1 GCA_025350685.1 Alphaproteobacteria bacterium
GGTCGAAAGCGGTCTTCTGCGTTCTTCCCGAAAGCGGATCCGCCCAACGTCCGCTAGGGGGGTGAGCGGACCTTGAGGTCGGGTGTTGGCGAATCGCTATCGTTCAGACGGGTTACAACGATGTGCCGCGACTGCCGGGCATTCTGGGAAAACTTGGTTCATGGACTCCATGACTGATCTGGCCCAGGAACAGCTGGGGACCCACGCTCGGCCGATCGCCCGTGCATCTTCGCGGCCGCATCGAACCGTATCTACTCCGCCTGACGGAGACACCCATGCGCACACTACTGATCTTTATGAGCCTTTTCGCCCTCGCCGGATGCGCCACCATCAATGCCTCCACCAGTCCTCTGCATCCCGCCACATCCATCGACAAGGCGCGCTTCTACACCGGGACGTGGTACGAAATCGGACGGCGGCCCATGTCGCTAACCGACGGCTGCGTGGCGGGTGGCACCAGCTATACGCCCCAGGGCGGCGACCAGGTGAAGGTGCTGGACTTCTGCCATAAGGGTTTGCCAGCGGGCGAGTTGAAGACCATCGGCGGCCCCGCCCACATCGTCGATCCCGGGTCGAACGCCAAGTTGCATGTGAGCTATCGTTTCTTCGGGATGTTCCCCATCCCGCGAGACTACTGGGTGCTGGCGCGGGCGGACGACTACAGCTGGTTCATTTCCGCCGATCCGAGCTTTCACGACCTGTGGATTTACACGCGCAACCCCCACCCGACCCAGGCCGAAATCGCTCCTCTGGTCGCCCGAGCCAAGGCGCTCGGATACGACACCAGTCTGTTGGAGTTCCCCGCGACGGGCCCGTAGAAATTGGGTTTTCCCGCGTTAAGGGTCTACAGGGACCATCACCTCGTTCCGCCGCATAAACCAAGGCGTCCAAGGCGGGTTGTACTGCGCGAGCGTCACCGGACCGCTCGCGAGCAAATGATGGGACTTTGCCGCCGCGAGAAGCTCGGTGCTTTTCGCGTCAACGTCACGCTTACCGGCCAATCCGGAAAATCGAAGGGTGGCGAAGCGCGTTGCCGGCAGACGTCGTAGTTGCACCTTCGGATCATTCGGTTCGGGCAGCGCCTCCATCCTGTAGGCGCGAGGCATCGTGAAACGGACGGTCCAGGTTCCGGCGTTCTGGATCTGCGTGACCGGCGCCGTCATCGCGATCTTCTCGCTGACTGCTTCCGGCGCCACCGGCGCGGTCATGGCTGTGCTCTGGCGGCGTTTGTTGCCGCCGAAGATGTAACCGGCGAGCAAGCGGAAGCCCTTGTTTGCAGCTTCCTTCTGCCCGCCCGTTACAGTGACCTCCGCGACGATGAGACCGGGGTAGTCCCTGACTTCAAACGCGCCGTCGCTGAGCACGGTCTGGAAGGCGGGTCCCTCGACGGCTCGTGCAGGCCCCCCACTGAGCAACAGCGCCCCCGCGAGCGTCAGCGGCACAAAGATCGCCTTCATCGTTCGCTACCAGAGCTTTTTGCAAAAGAGAATGGCGGTGAATCCGCCGATCACCATGGAATGGTGGACTGTGCCGTGGACGGCGGCAGACCCTCGCCGTGGGCTGCAGACCCACCCGCCTTAAGGGAGGACAGGGCAGCTAGGGCCCTGGCGCGGGCGACGGCATGGTCGACGATGGGGTGTGGATAGTCGACGCCGAGGCGGACTCGCGCGGCGGTGAGTTCAAGGGCCGAGGCGGTCCAGGGCGCATGGATCAGATCGTTGGGCAAGCGGGCCAGCTCGGGTGCCCAGCGGCGGACGTAGGTGCCGTCGGCGTCGAACTTCTCGCCCTGGGTGATGGGGTTGAAGATGCGGAAATAGGGGGCCGCGTCGGCGCCGCTACCGGCCACCCACTGCCAGCTCGCCGCATTGCTGGCCAGGTCGGCGTCCACGAGGGTGTCCCAGAACCAAGCTTCGCCGTAGCGCCAGTCCAGCAACAGGTGTTTGATCAGGAACGAAGCGACGATCATCCGCACGCGGTTGTGCATCCAGCCGGTGGTCCAGAGCTCGCGCATCCCGGCGTCGACGATGGGGTAGCCGGTGAGGCCCTTTTGCCAGGCGATCAGCGCCGCGGGGTCCGATCGCCAGGGAAAGCGCGCGTACTCCGGCCGCAGGGGCGCGGCGGGCATCGTCGGAAAGTGGAACAGCAGATGGGCGGCGAACTCCCGCCACGCGACCTCCGACAGGAAGGTCTCGACGCCGTCGGGAAAGGGGTCGCCGGTCTGGGCCGCCGCGGCGGTGGTGGCCGCGCGCCAGACTTGCCAGGGGCCGATCTCGCCGAAGTGCAGATGCGGCGACAGGCGCGAGGTGCCGGCCTCGCCAGGAAGGTTGCGGCGCTCGCGGTAGGCCAGCAGGGCGCGGTCGAGGAATTCGTCGAGCCGGGCCTGGGCGCCGGCTTCCCCGGGGGTCCAGCGGACGTCGAGGCCACCGGCCCAGTCGGGCTGGGTAGGGCGCAGCGCCCAGCTTTCCAGGGGATCGCCGGCGGGGGCCTTGGCAAGCGGCGGCAGGTGTTTCGGAGCCGGGATCGACGCGGGTGGCCGGATGGTGGCGCGGAGGGTTTTCCAGAAAGGGGTGAAAACCTTGTAGGGCTGACCCTGCAGGTTGGCGAAATCGGTGGGCTCGCAGAGCAGGATGGCGTTGAAGGAGCGCGCCTCGACGCCCTGGGCGCGTAGAGCCGCCTTGATGCGGGCGTCGCGGGTGACGGCCCAGGGCTCGTAGCGACGGTTCCAGACCACCGCTTTGGCGCAGGTCTCGGCCACCAGGGCGGCGATCGCCGCCTCGGCCGGGCCGCGACGCAGGATCAGGCTCGGGCCGCCCAACTTGCGGAGATCTCGATCGAGGGCCTCCAGGGATCCGTGGAGCCACCAGCGTGAAGCGCCGCCGGGCGCCCAGGCCTGCGCGTCCTCATCATCGAGAATGAACACTGGAACGACCGGCTCGCCGCGGGTCACGGCGTTGGCCAGGGCCGGATTGTCCGCCAACCGCAGGTCGGCTCGGAACCAGAGGAGCGTGGTCATGCGGGGGCGGCGCCGTGCGCGCCCTGGCGCCAGGCGAGGACCCCAGGCGCGATGTCTACGAGGGTTCGCAGGACGCTAACCCCGTCGCGGGCCCGCAGGCCCGGGCAGGAGCCGCCGGCCCAGATCTGCACGGCTGGGTCCATCGTCCTCCGCAACTCAGCCAGGCCGCCGTGAGCCTGGGCGCTGGTCATGCAGGCGGAGAATGAGAGCGCCACGATCTGCGCCCCATGCGCGCGTGCGGCCGAGGCGATCTCCGGAATGGGCACGCGGGCGCCGAGGGAGACGGTGGGGCAGCCCTGCAGGACGAACACCGCCTCAGCCATCAGGATGCCGAGCGCATGGGGCTCCTGCGGGAAGGTGGTGAGCAGCACCCGCGGCGGGTCGCTGGACAGTCGGCCGTTCAGCACCCCGTTGATGGCGCTGCGCAGCACTGCGGTCAGCTGTTCGGTGAACAGGTGCTCCTCGTGGATTTCCAGATCGCCGCGGGACCAGGCGGCGCCCACCGCCTTGGCGAGATCGGGGGCCACTTCCATAGCGAAGGCGCCCAGACCGTGTTGCAGCACCTGCCCGGCCAGGGCCTCGCGCAGACGCTCGGTGCGGTGGGCGCGCAGTAGGTCCAGGACATCGCGGACCTCGGCGCTCTCCATAGCGGCCGGCCGTCCGGCGACGGGCCGGGCGAGCGCGGTGAGTTCTTCAAGGGAGCGGGTGACGATTTTGCCCGGCCGATGCCCGGCGTCGATCAGGCGGCGCAGCAGGCGCAGCTTCCCAACCTGATCGGCAGGATAGAGGCGCTCGTCATGGTCGTCGCGGACCGGGGCCGGAAAGCCGTAGCGGCGCTCCCAAACCCTTAGGGTGTCCTTGGACAGGCCGCAGTCAAGCTCTACCGCCGCGATGCTCATCGCCGACGCGCTGTCGCCTTTGGGTTTGTAGATTGTCATAGACAAAACAACATATATGCCTGGACTGGACCTGTAAAAGGCGTATTTGTCCAGGACAAACAGGCTTTGGTTTCTGCGAGCTCTCCATGGATATGGTTCTGCCCACCCTGACAGACGTGCAGTCGAGCGCCGACCGCCGCAACGTGGTCATCCAGCGTGTGGGAATCAAATCGGTCACCCACCCGATGGTGGTCGCGACCCGCGGCGGGACACAGCCGTCGGTGGCGCTGATCGACATGTATGTGCGCCTGCCGGCCGAGGTGAAGGGCACGCACATGTCGCGGTTCCTGGAGGTGCTGAACGAGATGCACGCGCCGCTTTCGGTGGAGAGCCTGCGCGCGCTGATGGCGGCCATGCTGCGGCGGCTGGGCGCCGAGGCCGGCTTTATCGAAATAGGGCAGCCGGATTTCGATAA